>JALNXB010000006.1 GCA_023230585.1 bacterium | reverse complement strand
GTTCTTCTACTCTGAGCCTGTTAAACCCTTCGGAGATGCTTTATATGCAGAAGGGTGAGTTCTCAGAGTGCCCGATTGTGGCGTAGAAGGTGTATGCGCCGTAGTACCAGAGTGAGTAGACACTACATACTTTTTTACCACTTATTATTCAAAGACTATAAATTGACTTAGAAAACAAAAAAATGGTATACTTAATATTATGATTAGAGAAGAACTACAAAAATTAGCAGAGCTTCAGGAGATAGATAGTTGTATTCTTGAGTTGGAAGAAGAAATTAACTCTTTCCCCGAAATCAAAAACTCTCTCGAGCAAGATATAAAGAAAGAACTTGAAAAAAAAGATATGGCTCAGAAGGAATATAAAAGACTTCTGATAGATAAAAAAGAAAAAGAACTCGAACTTGAAGGAGTAGAGGGCGAAATTAAGAAACTACAGGTACGTTTGAACGAAGTTAAAACAAACAAGGAATATACCGTTATTTTGGCTGAAATAAATGCCCTAAAATCAAAAAAATTAAAAGCAGAAGATGCCATTTTATTAGATATGGAAAAAGAAGAGTTGTTAACTACTCAACTCTCTAATTTAACGGACAAAAATGATAAATTAGTAAAAAACATTGAATTAAAGATTAAGGAAGCAGAAGTAAAAGTTGAACAGGAAAAAGAAGACTTAAAAGAATTGAAGAAAAAGCGAGAAGAAGCGCTCCCTTCAATTAATAGTAATTTTTATTCAATATATGAAAGAATATTAAAAGGGCACAAAAATAGGGTTGCAATATGTAGACTTGAAGAAAGTAGTTGCACTGGTTGCCGTGTTTTTGTTCCCACTTATATAGAAGAAAAAGTGAAAGCAAAGAAAGAAATAGTTCATTGTGAAAACTGTAGCAGGATTCTTTACTGATGAAAAAACTTATAGCGTATATAGATGGTGCCTCTAAAGGAAATCCTGGCAAAGCGTCGTTAGGGTTTCTCATTCAAGATAATACAGGTAAAGTATTAAAAGAATCAGGAGCGTCTATTGGGAACGCAACGTGTAATATAGCAGAATATATGGCACTAATCGCTGCTCTGATAGATTGCTTAGAGTTTGAATGTACGGAACTTGAAATACGTAGTGATAGTCAATTACTCATTAAACAGATGCAAGGAAGTTACAAGGTTAAAGATGAGTGGTTAAAAAAAATGAATCTTATAGCAGAACGACTTGTAAAACGTTATAAGAAAGTAGATTTTATACATATCCCAAGAGAAGAGAACAAGCAAGCAGATAAACTTGCAAATTCTCATATTGAAACATCTCTTCTATAATTAAACATTATCAATTATCATACCTAACATAGCTAAAACAATTTTTAAAGGGAGTGGTCGGATAGTTGCCTGTTTTTTAAACAGGAGGAAAGTCCGGACTCAAGCAGGTAGAATGGCTCCTAACAGGAGCAGTTCGCAAGGACTGGAAAGTACCACAGAAATAATACCGCCTTCTATATAAAAATAGAGGGTAAGGGTGAAATGGCGAGGTAAAAGCTCACCGCTTTTTGGAAACAATAAGGCAAAGGTAAACCCCATTCTGAGCAAGGTCAAGCAGAATCTTAGGTACCTGCCCACATAGATTCGGGTAGACCGCATGAGCTTTAAAGCAATTTAGAGCCAAGATAAATAACTATTTGAACAGAATCCGGCTTATGAGCCACTCCCTTTTTATTCTTACCTAAAACATTTCTCATATACTTTTTTATCCCCACTCCTTTTCCGCCTTCGGCGAGATTGCCACGTTGCGAAACCCCTCCTACGCCAAGGTATACCTGCCGAAGCTTGTATTTTAACGTAGGTTGGCTTCGGCGGGTAAAACTCGCAAGACTAACTACAAAAGACGGAATGGGGGGGGCTGTATTGCCTTCTACTTACCCCCTTTACCATCCTGAACGTCAAAATTTGTCATCTGAACTTGTTTCAGGATCTCTAATTTAACCCATAACAGTAGTAATAAAAAACGAGATTCTGATCAAGTCCCTCGGAGGTACTCGGGATAAATCCAGAATGACAAATAGGAAGAAAGGGGAATACTTGGACTAACCCCCGAGAAAAAGTAAATTAAAAACTTTATAAAAAACTTGACAAAAAATTCTATAGGGTATTTAATATATAAAAAGGTGAAAAATGGTACATTTTGGTGAATTTAGGGGAAAAATAGATAAACAGGGACGAATACTCATCCCTGCAAAGCTTAGGAGCCAACTTGCGCAAGTAATGGGCAATAGACCTGGTTCGCTATTTATTACTAAAGGTTTAGAAAATTGCCTTTTTATATTTTCTGAAAAAATATGGGAAAATCAGAGCGAAAAACTGCGAGAATTACCTTTTACCAAAGGCGACCCAAGAACGTTTACACGTCTATTTTTTTCAAGTGCTTTTCAAGCTGATATGGACAAACAGGGCAGACTTTCAATACCCTTAAATCTTATTCAGCACGCTCAAATCAAAGAGAATATTGTTTTAATAGGGGTAGACACAAGAATTGAGATTTGGGATGAAGAAAAATGGGATAAATATTATACCGACGCTCTGAAAACTTATGAAACCATTTCGGAAAAATTGACAGAAACACTATAACTACTTTCTCATAATCAGTATAATAAGGTCTCTTAAAATTTCTCACTTATCACGATAATGAATATTGAACACTACCCTGTTTTGAGGGAACAAGCAGTTTCTTATCTTAATCTTAAACCTGGTGGAATATATGTTGATGCGACCTGCGGACGAGGAGGTCATAGTAAATATATTTTAGAAACAGGTCTTGATATACTCTTGTACGGAATAGATAAGGATATAGAAGCGATTAAAGAAATTTCTGAAAAATTAAGAGAATACAAAAATTTTAAAGCGATACATTCTGGTTTTGAAAATTTAGATACTGTTTTTCAAGAAGAAGCAATACCTCACCTTGATGGTATATTGTTTGATATAGGTTTTTCTACTAACCAGATAACCAATAGTGAAAGAGGGTTTAGTTTTCAGTTAGAAGGACCTCTCGATATGAGATATGATACCAGTAACCCTTTAACAGCTTGGGAAATAATAAATAAATGGGATAGAAATAACCTTATATGGATTTTTGAAAAATATGGTGAAATAAACGGAGTAAGAAGATTGGTAGATGCTATTATTGAAAAGCGGAAAATAGAAAATTTTGAAACCACTTTAGCTCTTGCAGATTTTTTAAAATCATACTATGGGTATAGAAGAAAAATACATCCTGCTACAAAAGTTTTTATGGCATTAAGAATCACAGTAAATAATGAACTTACAGTTTTAACGGAAGGATTAAAAAAAGCTGAAGTTATATTAAGAGAAAAAGGAAGGATGGTTGTTATATCTTTCCATTCTCTTGAAGACAGAATAATAAAACGGTTTTTAAAAAACAGTTCAGCCCTAATGGTTGTTACCAAAAAACCTATATTGCCAGATAAAGACGAAATCAAAATCAACCCTGAAAGCAGAAGCGCTAAATTAAGGGTAGGAGAAAAAATTGAGAAAAACACCTGTTGTACCTAATTGGATTATTTTTTTAAGCATATCTTTCGTGTTTTTATCTCTTTATGTCTTCCTCTCGTCTCAAATTATTGCGGTTGGATATAAGATGGAAAAAGCTAAAAAGAAGTATGAAGACCTAACTATAATTAATAAAAATTATAAAGCTGAAGTATTTAAATCAACCTCATTATCAGAACTTTTAAAAAGAGCAGAAAACTTTAATCTTGAGTTAGTAAGCCCGTCCAAATGGTGTTATTTAGATATTTCACCAGAAAAAACAGAAGGAAAAAAGAATGGAACAGCAGAAGCAGGCACTAATTGATATACGATTTAAAAACCGGTTAAAGGTAGTTAAATCTATTTTTTTTATGCTTCTATTATTAGTATTTATCAACCTTTTTAAACTACAGGTTATTCAACGTGATTTAAAAAGACAAGGAGGGCCTTGGGTTAAGGTGGTTTCTCCTGTCCCGAGAGGTACAATTTATGACAGAAACGGACAGGTTCTTGCAATGAGCGTTCCATACTGTTCTGTGTATCTTGATTCTTGGGCTATTTCTGAGAAAGAGAAAGACGAGAAAACATATAAAGAGCGGTTAAAAAAAGAATTACAAGAAACATTGGGTCTACAAGAAAAACAGATTAACAAATATCTATCTTTAAAATACCCTCTTATTGAAAAAGAGTTATCTCTTAATAAATATAAAGAACTTGAAAGCAAAAACCTTCCAGGAATAGTTTTTGAACAGCGTTATAAGAGAGTCTACCCTAACAATAGGTTTGCTTGTCATGTAATAGGTTTCACTGGAACCGATGAAGAAGGTTTAGAAGGTATAGAACTTTATTACAATAGTATTCTTAAAGGAATGAAAGGTGTTTCTTTAATACTTAAAGACGGGAAAGGTGCTCTAATACCTTCAGTTGAAAAAAAACTTGTAGAGCCAGAGAAAGGAAAAGATATAAAACTGACCCTTGATTATAAACTCCAATTTATAGTAGAAGAAGAACTTGAAAAATGTTATGCTCAATATAACGCTAAAAGTGCTTCAGCGGTAATAATGAATTATGAGAACGGTGAAATACTTGCATTAGCTAATTACCCTAATTATGACCTCAATTTTTTTAAAAAGGCAAATCCTGCCGAACGAAGAAATAGGATAGTAACAGACCTTTTTGAGCCCGGCTCCACTTTTAAAATTATTACTGTTACCGCTGCAATGGAAGAAAAACTAATCGCCCCTGAAGATACAGTATTTTGTGAAAACGGAAGATGGTTTGTTAGAAACCATTTTCTTAGGGACACTCATTCTTATGGACATTTAACTGTTAGAGAAGTTTTAGAAAAATCGAGTAATATTGGGACAGTTAAGATTGCAATGAAACTTGGAGAAAGCCGTTTATACGATTATTGTAACAAATTTGGGTTTGGGCAGTTAACAGGAATAGATTTACCAGGTGAAGTAAGAGGTATTTTGAGACCTCTTAACAGATGGTCTGGTTACTCAATAACAGCTATCCCCATAGGGCAAGAAGTAGGAACAACAGCTATTCAAGGAATTGTAGCTATGGGTGTAACCGCTAACGGCGGATACCTTGTTAAACCACATATCTTGAAAGAAATTCAAGATAAGTCTGCCGACATAAAAACGTTATATAACCAACAGAGGGAACAAATTCTTTCAGAAAAGACCTGCACCACTTTGACAAATATCCTTGAAAATGTCACAAAACCTGGCGGCACTGCTCCTAAGGCAAATATAGATGGATACAGAATAAGTGGAAAGACAGGTACTGCACAGAAGAGTATCAATGGACGTTATTCAAAAAACCAGTATGTTGCTTCATTTTGCGGATATATTAATGGAACAGAAGAGAAACTAGTTATTATGGTTACAGTAGATGAGCCCAGACCAATATATTATGGAGGTTTAGTAGCAGCCCCTACTTTTAAGAATATATTGTGGCGAAGCTTACAATATTTTAAAATTCCACCTCACCAAGAATATAATAACAATAAAATAGTCCTAAACAAAAAAGAACCAGTAATAAAAGAGTGATAAAATGAAAATCAAAGAACTCATAAAGAGTATTGAAGAAAAGAAGAATTTTAATCTTACCAATGTGGATATTGAAGGGATAGCGTACGATTCAAGAAAAGTTAAAAAGAATTTTCTTTTTGTTGCAATTAAAGGTAACAACTCTGACGGGCATCTGTACATAAAAGATGCTATTGATAGAGGAGCTAAAATTATTGTTGCAAATAAAAAGAGCACAATACTTCCTTCTGATGTTGCAGAAATTATTGTTCAAGACACAAGAGATGCGTTACACAAATTATCAGCAGAATTTTATGGGCACCCCTCAAAAAAACTGAGTGTTGCTGGAATTACTGGAACCAACGGTAAAACAACTGTTTCTTTTATAATTAAACACATACTGGAGCATATAGGAAATAAATGTGGACTTATTGGAACAATATCTTATCAGATCGGAGAAAGGGCTATCAATTCAACAAACACAACACCAGAATCTTTAGATATACAACAATTTTTATCAGATATGCTTGAAGCTAAATGTAACTGGGCAATTATGGAAGTATCTTCTCACGGTATAGACCAAGGAAGAGTTTCCAAAACCCATTTTGATACAGGAATTTTTACAAATATAGCCTCTCACGAACATTTGGATTACCACAAAACTTTTAAACATTATCTTAGTACAAAATTAAAGTTTTTTGATAAATATCTCTCTGAAAGCGAAAAAAATAATAAAGCTGGGATAATCAATATTGACGACCCTTATTCAAAACATTTAATAAAAACACTTCAAAAATATTCTATCCCATTTGTAACCTTCGGCAAAAAAAAATCCGATATACAACTTAAAGACTATTCCATTAGAAGAGATGGAAATTATATGACAGTTGAAATAGAGAAAAAGGATGTAAGTTTTTATACTAAAATAAGAGGAATATCTAATATTTACAATACGCTTACTGGTATAGCTTTTGCAAAATCGAGAGGTATAGACATATCATCTGTCAAAGAAGCTTTAAGTACACTCGAATCTGTGCCTGGTAGGTTTGAATCTGTTGATGCAGGTCAAGATTTTGATGTTATAGTTGACTATGCACATACCCATTATGCTTTGGCTAATCTTTTATCTTCAGTTAAGGTAATGAAACCATCACGTATACTCCTCGTTTTTGGTTGTGGAGGAGACAGAGATAAAACAAAACGTCCACTTATGGGTAAGATTGCTGTAAAAATGGCTGACATCGTTTTTATTACCTCAGACAACCCCCGCTCCGAAAACCCCGAATCAATAATTGAAGATATCGAGAAAGGGGTACCTTTTTACAGAAGAAAGTATGTATCTATTCCTGATAGAAAAGAAGCAATCAAAGCTGCTGTTAAAGCAGCGAGAAAAGGGGATTGTATCGTAATAGCTGGCAAAGGTCATGAAACATTTCAAATATTGAAAAATACCACAATCCCTTTTGATGATAGGGAAGAGGTAAAGAAAGCTATATTAAATCGTTGATTATAAAATGGAACAGATAAAGGTGCAACAGGTAAGTGAGTGGTGTAAAGGAAAGGTTGTAGATAAACACCTACTAAAAAAATATTGTTATGGAGTGTCAACAGATTCAAGAAAAATAAGAGAAGGGGACCTGTTTGTTGCTATAAAAGGGGGAAAATATGATGGAAATCTGTTTATATCAGATGCAATAAAAAAAGGTGCTACAGCAACAATTACAGATAATGTTCAAAATAGAAATAAAGATAACTGTATATATGTTAAAAACTCAATTCAAGCCCTCGGTGATATAGCCAGAGGTTATAAAAATATGTTCACCCCTTTCACCATTGGGGTGACAGGAAGCGACGGGAAAACAACAACAAAAGAACTTGTAAAAAAAGTTTTATCTTTAGGTTATAAAACAGTAGCCAATGAAGGCAATCTCAACAACACAATAGGATTGCCTCTTTCTATTTTTAATATTGATAAAAGAGATGAGATGTGTGTTCTTGAGATGGGGATGAACAGCAAAGGAGAGATAGATTATCTTAGTAAAATTGCGCGACCAGATGCAGCAATCATTACAAATGTAGGAACAGCTCATATTGGATATTTAAACAGTATGTTAGCCATTGCAGAAGCAAAATCTGAAATAATAAAGAACCTTGTAGGAGAAAAACTTTGTCTTTTAAACTATGATAATAAGTTTTATAAGTTTTTTGAAAAGCAGGTTGAAGGGTTAATATTAAGTTTTGGCACAAAAAAAGGTGCTCATACAAGAGGCATTATTACGGAAGAGGGTACCAATTTTTTTACCTTTATAATCCAAGGACAGAAAGAAGAATTTAAAATCAATTTTTGGAACACAACTCTTATATATCCTGTACTTATTGCCTACACGATAGCCAAAAAGTTTAACATCAACAACACACAATTCAAAGAGATAATCGACTCTATGAAACCTATAGAAGGTAGAGGTCTTATAAAGAAAGTTGGTAATCTTACAGTTATAGATGAGTCTTACAATTGTAACCCTAACTCTTTAAAACACGCACTCGATTCGTTCAATAGGAAAGATTTTAAGAAAAAGATTTTAATTATAGGAGATATGGCAGAACTTGGGAAATTGTCTCATATACTTCATAGAAACATAGGATTATATATTAAAAACCTTAAGATTGAAAGATTGATTACTTGTGGCAAAACAAGCAGAATCATTTCCGATGTATCAGGAAAAAGAGGTAAACACTTTGAAGATACAGATTCATTAAATCAATACCTTAAAACCATATTAACAGGAGAGGAAACTATCCTAATAAAGGGGTCTCGAGCAATTGGATTGGAAAAAACAGTTAAATATCTAACAGGATGAGGAAACTTTTATGATATACAAAATTTTATATTATTTTACTAAGTATTGGTTTGGGTTTAATGTTTTTAGATATGTAACTGTAAGAGCTGTTCTTGCGACCCTAACTTCTCTATTTTTAACCATTATTTTTGGGTCACGAATAATAAGGTCGTTAAAATCTTTTTGCCATCCCAATATGCTTAATTTTCGGCAAGACAGTAAAGAAAAAACTCCTACTATGGGTGGGTTGATAATGTTGGGAAGCCTTCTTATTTCGGTACTGGCTTGGACAGAACTAAGCAATTCTTATGTCTTAATTTTTATACTTCTTTCTATATGGTTAGCTCTACTTGGATTCTGGGATGATTTTACAAAACTAAAGACTCACAGCCACAAAGGGTTGCGTCCTTTGGTAAAACTGGCAGGTCAAGCCTCAATAGGTCTTATTGTTGGGGTTATACTCTATTTAAATGCTGGAATAGATTTTAATACATCAGTTTATATGCCTTTCTTTAAAAAAATCGTTTTCCATATTGGTGTCTACTATATTCTCTTTGTTATGTTTATTATCGTGGCAACATCAAACGCTGTTAATCTTACAGATGGGATGGATGGGCTTGCCATTGGGTCTGTGCTTATTGTAGCTTTAGCTTATGGTATTATGTCGTATTTAACTGGTAATATTCAGTTTGCAGAATATTTGAATATTCCCTATATCAAAGGAGTAGAAGAAGTAACAGTTTTCACGGGAGCTTTAATAGGTTCTTCTCTCGGTTTTTTATGGTTCAACTGTTTTCCTGCTTCTATATTTATGGGAGATACAGGCGCTCTTATGTTAGGAGGAATTATAGGTATGTTAGCAATAACGGTCAAACAAGAACTATCACTTGTTCTGGTAGGAGGAATCTTCTTTATTGAAGCTTTATCCGTTATAATTCAGGTTACCTCTTTTAAACTTACTGGGAAAAGGGTATTCCTTATGACGCCTATCCACCATCATTTTGAAATTAAAGGAGTCCCTGAAAGTAAAGTAATCGTTCGGTTTTGGATAATAGGAATTATTCTTGCTCTTTTCACACTTATAACACTGAAAATACGTTAAGATGGAGATAAAGAATAGAACCTTTACAATAATAGGTGTTGGAGAAACAGGTTATGATACGGCTCTATTTTTACTCAAAAGAGGAGCGAAAGTCTTTGTATCAGAGTTACGAAAAGATATAGAAACCACCAAAAGAATGAATACCCTTGCTTCGTTAGGGGCTATTGTAGAGATAGGAAAACATACAGAAGAACTTATTAAAAAAGCCGATTTTGTAATTCCAAGCCCTGGTATACCTGAAGATAGCATTCCTTTGAAGTTTGCAAAACAACATAATATAAAAGTAATTAATGAAATAGAGATAGCGTATACCTTCTCACCAAGTAAAAAAGTGATTGGGGTAACAGGGACAGATGGTAAAACCACTGTAGTTTCTTTACTTGGAAAACTTTTTAAAAATGCTAAATTACCTTCTATTGTATGCGGTAATATAGGCAATTCTTTTATTGGAGAAGTAGATAATTTAAGTAAAGATACATTTATTATTCTTGAAATAAGTAGTTTCCAACTTGAAAGAATCAAAACATTCAAACCATTTATTGGATGTCTTCTTAATGTTGGAGAGGACCATCTGGACAGGCATTTATCGTTTAAAAATTATCTTTCTGCTAAAGAAAGATTGTTTATAAATCAACAACAAAACGATTACGCTATATTAAATTATAATGATTTTTATAGTAGAGAAGCCGAAAAAAAAACCGTAGGAAAAGTCTTCTTTTTTAGTCAAAAAGAAGAAGTGTTAAACGGCGTTTATCTAAAAAATAAGCAGATTGTATATAATGTTGAAGGAGTAGAAAAAAACATTTTCGAAACAGAAGGGATACAACTTAAAGGTATCGGTAATATAGAAAACATTATGGCAGTTATACTTGTAGGACTTATATGCAAAATTGAACCTACAATTATACAAAAAACCTTTGAGGAATTTAAATCCTTGCCCTACAGGTTCGAAAAATTTACTGAGAAAAGAGGTGTTACTTACATTGATGACTCAAAATCTACCAACCCACACTCTTTAATCAATGCGTTAAGTTGCCTTGAAAAAGATAATAGAACAGTACTTATTATGGGTGGACAGAATAAAGGTACCTCTTTTGTTAAAGTTTCTCCACTAATAAAAGAACGAGTTAAACTATTGGTTTTACTTGGAGAAGCAAAAGAAACAATAGCAGAAGAATTGAAAAACACAGGAATCCCGTATATTTTTGCTGATACTATGGAAGAAGCTGTAAAAAAAGGGACAGAAAAAGCACAAAAAGGTGATACTGTTTTACTCTCACCAGCTTGTGCATCTTTTGATATGTATAAAAACTATAAGGAGCGTGGCGATGCTTTTAAAAAAGAGGTTAAGCTTTTACCATAAATTGTTTTTTACCAGTGCTATACTTATAGTACTAGGTAGTCTTTTCGTTTTCAGTTCAAGTTCTGCTTATGGAATTTCAAAAAGTGGTGACCCTTCTTACTATTTTAACAAACACCTTTTATGGCTTTGTCTTGGACTTGTATGCATTGCTCTTTTAAGGAGAGTCAGCAACAAAAAACTTGAAAGTTGGAGTTTTAGAATATTTGTTGTATCACTTCCTATACTACTTTCACCAAAATTTTTTGGGGATTTAAGATGGATACGATTAGGACCTTTAAGTTTTCAGCCAGCTGAACTTGTTAAACTTACATTCATTATATATTTAGCTGGTTATTTTAAAAAGAAGTTACATCAAATAGATAAAAAATCTACTCTTGTTGAGCCGATCATCTTTTTCCTTATTGTAGCGGGAATTTTACAATTACAGAAAGATATAGGTACCTTAGCTATTATTTTTTGTGCTTTTTTACTTCTTATGTTTCTTGCAGGAGTGAATACAAAAAGAATCTTTACTATTATACTGGTAAGCATAATCTTTTTTTCTGGGTTGGTTTTAATGTTTCCTTATAGGAGAGCAAGGATAATTTCTTACTTAAACCCTACTGCAGACACAGCTGATAAAGGGTATCAGGCACAACAATCTCTTATTGCCCTTAGAGCTGGCGGGATTTTTGGAAAAAAACTTGGCGAAGGTAAAAGAAAATTGAATTTTTTACCCGAACCTCATAAAGATTATATATATGCAGTTGTTGGCGAAGAAGGCGGTTTTGTAGGAACATCGGTAGTGCTACTTTTATTTGGAATTTTAATCTTTTCCAGTCTACAATTATCCAGTATGAGTAACGATTATTTTATTAAACTACTTTCTACTGGTATAGGAGGATTATTTGCTTTTCAGTTTCTGCTTCATGCAGCCGTTGTGTTAAATTTAGTACCTTCGAAAGGAACGACATTACCATTTTTTAGTGTCGGTGGCTCCTCTTTCCTTATTAATATGCTCTCTTTAGGTATCATCTTCAATATTGCACGTCAGGTGCTTTTTGACGAACCAATTTTCAATTTTCAAGACTCGTACACTGAACGCTTATAAAACTTTTAATTCAATATCAAGTTTTATATCCATATTCATCGGCATAGATTGAGTAGTGGATTTTTTATCTCGTTCCTGAGACGGTATAGAAAACGTTGTATTAAGTATAAGATTGAATTTACCTGAAAAAGTTTCTATTCTCCCTTTTGTATTATCAAAAACAAACTGCCCATTTGAAGAATTTTTACCAGTAAAATTAATGATAACATCCCTATTTTGTTTCTTCTCTTTTATTGCTTGGTTTGCAACCACTTTAATTTTTGGAAGAGTGTTTGGTGCTTTCATATAAGTATAAACAAAATCCATATTACACATAGGAACACCAGGCAGAGCAAAGGGGGAAAGAGATTGTTTCCATTTTCTACCAGAATATAGTTTTTCTGGAAAAGCTGGTACAAGTTTAAAGATTTGAGACATATCTATCATTCCTGAAGTAACCTCTTTTGTGGAGATTATAGAACCGTTTTTGGCAATCTCTAATATTGAAGATGAAATCACCTTAGAAATTGAGGTTTCTTCTTTTCTCATATCTTCAAGTACTGTCTCATTTAGTTTTATGAAGGTTTTACAAGGAGTTAATTTTATTATATATTTATCCTTTTTTTCCTCAAGAAGTTCTAACTTGAACACTCCTTCTGTTACAATATCAAGAGATTGACCCATTATACCGCTACTTTTGTGCTCAATATCTCCGTTAATTTTAAAAGAATATATAAGACTTTGAGCAGGCGAAAACAGATATTCTTCAGCACTTATAAAAGATGTTCTGGTTATAAAAAAGGTAGCCATAAGAGTCAACACGAAACCGATTTTTTTTAAATTTTTCATTAGTTTCCTTTTTCTTCTGCCACTTGGTTAAGCCGTTTTACAGCTTCTTTAAGGTTATCTAAACTTGTAGCATAAGAAATTCTTACATATTTATCTGCCCCAAAATCTTGGCAAGGAACAGTTGCAAGAAGTTTCTCTTCAAGAAGTTGATTAGCCAAAGTAACAGAATCTATATTGTTTAAAGTAAAGAAAAGGTAAAAAGCTCCGTCTGGCATAGGGTAAACAAATTTTTCTGAAAGGTTTTCAAGTAGATAATCTCTTCTTTTCTTAAATTCTTTAACCATAGGAGCAACCAGTTGCTCTCCATATTTGATTGCAGAATATGCTGCTTTTTGAGAGATAGATGATGGTGCAGATGTTGTTTGACCTTGTATCTTTGCTATAGCTGCTGATATTTCAGGTTCAGAAGCAGTATACCCTATTCTCCACCCAGTCATTGCAAAAGATTTTGATACTCCATTAATTACAACAGTCAATTTTTTCATTTCTGGAGAGAGAGAGGCTATACTTATATGTTCTTTATTATAGATTATCTTCTCATAAATTTCATCTGAAATACATAAAACTCCTTTTTGAGTCAAAACCTCGGAGATAGCTTCAAGTTCTTTTTTATTATAAACAACGCCCGTAGGGTTGGATGGGCTGTTTAACACCAACGCTTTTGTTTTATTGTTAATCAAACTTTTAAGGTGTTCAATATCAATCTTAAAATTTTTATCCCATCTACAAAAAACAGGTACACCCCCTAATATGTTTACCATAGCAGGATAACTAACCCAATAAGGAGCAGGAATTATAACCTCATCACCCGGTTCAATAATTGCTAAAAAAGTGTTGAAAAGAGAATGTTTTGCTCCATTAGAAACAATGATATGTTCAGGGTCGTAGGAAAGATTATTATCGGTCTGTAATTTTTTACATATCTCTTCTCTGAGTTCTACAGTTCCTTTCTCTACAGTATATTTTGTGAACCCCTCGTTAATAGATTGAATAGCACACTCTTTTACTGGTTGTGGGGTATCAAAATCTGGTTCTCCAACCGAAAGATTTATTACAGGAAGACCTTTTGCCTGCATTTCTTTTGATTTTCTATTGATTGCTAATGTAGCAGACGGTTTTAAATCCTTGATTTTTTGAGATATCATAATCCTCCCTTTTTTGTAAGTATATTAGTTTAGAGTTTTATTTTAACATAAAAGGTTAGTTGTTTCAATGAAAAACTAATGAATGGGTATATAAAATTAGTTAAATTATGGTATTACAAAAGCGCTTTTAATAGTAAATATCAAGACCGACATAATAATAGCAGCAAGAAGAACTCCTGCCATTATACCAATAATATAATATTTAAATCTTAGGTTTAAAAGAACAGAAGCAACGGTACCTGTCCAAGCACCTGTCATTGGTAAAGGAATCCCTACAAAAATAATAAGACCAACCATTTTGTAGACCTGTATCACCTTAGATTTTTTTAATGTGTGAGTTGTAAGCCAATTAGAAAATTTTTTTCCTAAAGTAAACCTATTAAAAAATGCCAATAATTTATTTAAGAAAAAATATAAAGGAACAACTGGCAAAAGGTTACCCAGTAGAGAAATAATCAATACCTTAAAATAAGGAATACCGTTATGTAGTCCATACGGAATAGCTCCACGCAACTCTGAAATAGGTAACATTGCCAGTATCAAAGTCACTAACTCTTTAGGTAAAGTATTTATTTTTGTAATAAGTTGAGTAACATCCACAATTATCTTCTCCTATTATTAATTAAAGTTCTACTTAATTTGACAATTAGCCGTTTGTGGCGTTACGAGGAAACGCCTTTTGTGACTGCGGCAACTCCCTCGGGGATTGCTTCATATTCACCCGCAAAGACGGAATGGGGGACCTTTTTGACAAATTTTAATTAAATCAAAAAAACAAGTTATGCAATGATAACTAAATTTTGAATGGTGAGAAATTTAACCATTGAGACGGATAATCAAGAATAACATCCTCTATAACTTTGACGCTTCTTGTAAAAAGAAAATTTATTTTTTCTTCATCCGTCATAGAATCGGGAGGCATTTCTATTCTTTTAAAGAAAAACCTATACCCGTTTTTCTCCATTATAAAAAAACCAGCTGTAAAAAAAGCGCCTGTTTTAGCAACAAGAGTAGCTGGACCTCGAGGGACAAGAGATTTAACACCTAAAAAATCTGTCTTTATTCCTTTTTCAGTAAAGGTTTTATCCCCTAAAACAGCTAAAATTCTATTTTCTTTGAGAGCTTTTAATGGACCTTTAGGGCTAGAACCTGTGAGTAAAACTTCAACTCCTTTGCTATTTCTTCTATCTTTGTATATCTTTGTCACAGCAGGGCTCAAATATGGAATCGCTATAGCAGTAATGTTGTAGCCAAGAATAGACGCAACAACACCAGAAAGTTCCCAATTACCGGTATGAGCAGTAAGAGCTACCACCCCTTTACCTTTTGAGAGCCCTTCATCAAGAAGCGAAATATTTTCTATCTTAACTTTTTCTTTAACCCTTGAAATATCCCACTTTGGAACATTGAAGAAATCTGCTAAATAACGGCTAAAATTATAATATGTTTCTTTAACAATATGTGTCAACTCTGCTTCAGTATAATTAAGCCCTCTTTTTTCTTTACGGTATTCAAGCACTATTCGTACATTTTCTCTTACTGTTTTTCTTACGCTATAAACAAAAATATACTTTATCCTTGCTGAAATATTACCCAGAAAATATAAGATAGGTAACGGTAAACGGTTACCCAAAAAAGAGCATAATCTATATATGTAATCGTCCATTCCTTTTTTTACCTTTTAAAAAAATGATACTACAGCAAACCATTTATCCCTTTATTTCTACGAACTTATAACTACCCTTCTACTTTGTGGTACCCAACAAAATACTTAAAATTACATTTTAATATATAGTTTTCTATATTTTTTGTCAATTTTTTTGAAAAAACTACTTATTAAAACTAATTTGAACAATATTAGCGTATTTGATATAATTTAAGCACTTTAAATCAACAAAAGGTTATGCATAAGGAGATTCAGAATGAAAAAAAACAGATGGCAGACCCCTCTATTTCTTTTAGGGATATTTCTTGCATTTACTCTTTTAAACTTTATTTCTTCCATAAAACCTGCCAATGAAAAAGTCAAAGAACTTATAGATAGAAATAAAGGTATTTTATTAGTAGTAAAGAGTTATACAGACAAAGATAAAGAATTTTTGGCTACTGTAAAAAGTTACAGATGGAGGTTGAAAGGAAAAGCAGGAATTATTATAACAGATAAAAAATCTGGCTATAACGTAGGTTATACACAGAGCGATGAAGAACTTCCACTTTTAATTGTTTTCAATCAATACGGTAACATTATTCAAATATTTAAAAGTTCTATAAACAGAGCGGAACTTGAAAAAGCAGTAAAAAATATAGAAGATAACCTATTTAAACACGAACAGTTTCATTAAAAGGTTATATCAACAATTTTATTGCAGCTGCTGCAGTTAAAACTTTTACAATATTAGAGAAAATTTTCTCAGGCATCTTCTTTAAAAGGAATACTCCTCCAATTGCCCCAATTGCAACTGAAGGCAGAAGTATTAGAGTGAGTTTCAGTGAACCAGGATTTATAAACCCAAGGCTTACACTAAACGGGACCTTAATCCAGTTAAGTATAAAGAAATACCATGCCGCCGTGCCAATAAACCTATTTTTAGGCACACGCATTGATATCAGATAAACCGACATAATAGGACCTGCTGCATTTGCCATCATTGTAGCAGCCCCAGCAACAAGCCCTAATAACGCTGCAAACCACCATCTACCCAGTATACCTGATGGGTTTTGTTTAGTATTCCACTTATCTTTCCAGTGGCTTATGGCAAGAGTTGACAAAATAATTATACCGATAGCATATCTTAATTGTTTGTCATCAATCTTTCCAAGTAACAAATAACCAACAATTATTCCCAAAAAAGCCCAGGGAATAAGTTTTATAAGATACCCCCATAAAGCTTGCCTACGATAATAAAGAACAGCAAACATATCTGCAAAAATAATAAGAGTTAACATTAGACCTGTTGAAGCCTTTGCAGGCATAACGCTCGCAAAGAGAGGTATGGAAACTGCTCCTATACCAGGGACTGCTGTTTTTGAAAGTCCTATAAGAATACCAGCAAATATAAGAACTATAAGAGAAAAAGGTGAGAAATGATACATTTAGTACCTCCACATATTCTTAAGATGAAATTCTTTTTATTAAAGCATTTGTTAAATTTTCTGTCAAAATATCTCTTGGCTTCTTGGTTCTAAAAAATGAAATATAATGCTAAACTCACACTCTTCCTGCTAAATGTTACTAAACATTTGACAAAAAATAGCCAGATGTGATACTGTCTTTACTAAAACACATTGTTAAAACAGAAGAGGTGAATATGAAACGAGTAAATAACATTCTCCAAAAAATCACTGGTTGTAAAAATGTTTCAGTAGAATTTAACCTTAATATAGAAGGAAAGAATAGGACTCCTAAACAAGTTACAATTGAAGTAAATAATACTGATAAGGTTGGCATTATTTACAATGTATATGATAACCTTGCAGAAGAAACGGTTTGGTTTTCTTGGGATGAATATAAGAGTATCTGGAAACGAAGCATTAAAAACATTTCAGGCAAAACTCTCCGTTTGAAAGAGACTCTTTTTCAGTTGCAAGGAGTAGATTTTGGGAAAACGTGTCCACCAAAAGAGGACTACTACTACCACGTAGAAAACCCGCGCATATACAAGATGATGGCTATGCCTGTTGATTTAAAACTAACCCAAGAACTTATTAAAAAAAGTGATTGGGATTGCCTTCTTGAAGAGACAGGTTATAATGACCCAGCGCTAACAACCGACAGGATAGGAGCATCTCCCTACCAACCGTTTCCAGCGATGTTAGTCTCAAATCATTCTACAAAAAAAGGTATTGTACACGGGACACTTAACCAGAACGTTTTTTATCATAATTACTCAATTAAACATAATAAAGATAAGGTAGACTGGAAGATATTCTCTTCATTAAAAACTATAGAATATAGAAATTTTGTAGCAAATGAAACAATTGATGAAGATGTATGGTACTTAGGAATTACAGAAGATTCGGATAATATCAGCAGTATTTTTCAAGGGTATCTTTATGAGTTAAGAAAACACCTTCCTGTCAATATAGGTAAGACTGACACAAATAGGTATACTGCTTTGTGGGGGTCTTCAAATGATGGACCAGTACAAGATATAGACCAGGATAGAATTTTAAAGACCGCTAAATTTATGAAGAAAAACATCCCCGCAATTGAATGGATTTATATTGATTGGGGGTATGGAACAGTAGGAGAATATAAAGGCGGATTGGGTGTACCTTACGAAAAAGGAGTCGCAGGAGACCCTAAAAAGTTTCCTGAAGGTTTAAAAAAATATGCAGACAAAGTTAAACAGACAGGAATGAAACCAGCTATCTGGATTTCAGGAATGATAGAACGAGCAAACCGTTTTGCTAAGGAACATCCTGAATGGCTTTACGACAGATTTCCTTCAGACAAAGGTCCCAGAATACTTGATATAAGTATTCCAGAGGTAAGAAGTTTTATGGAAAAATCCCTTGATACTCTTATCACAGAGTTTGGATTTGAAGGAGTCAAGCACGACTTATGGAGTTACCCCTTTGAAGACAGCCGCCCTCTCCTTTCAAAAAAAGATAAGAGTGCTTATGAACTGAGAAGATGGTGGTCTTATGAAATGCGAAAAAGGTTACCTTCTTGGGGATATATGCAGACAGGATGCGATATTGTGATGGCCAACCCTTTTCTTGGGGAGTTCTTTAACAATTATAGATACGGAATTGATGTATGTGAAGGTAGTTGGGATAACGTAGAAGCAAATATGCTTTGGGGTGCGGCTTGTTTTGCTACTCAATGCGGAGATTTGTTTATTCCAAACAGCGATGCTATAGGGATATTACCTGGGTTAAAAGATAATGAGTATCTATTGTGGCTTAACTATTGTATTATTTCAAGATCTATTGTAGAAACAGGTGGATGGCACCATAAGAATTATAAGCATCCAAGATACAAATTTGTTAAGAAAGCTTTCACCTGCCTTAATAATGGGCAGGATATATATTTTTCCGATTATAATTATAGAACAACAGATAAGCATCCTGATAAATGGTACTTTGAAGGTGCCCATTTTTCACTTTTAAAAGACAACTCACACTTACCTGTAAGAACGGTTGCTTTTTTTAATACTGGAGATACACCTAAAACATTTAAAATTGATAACCGCAAACTCGGTTTGCCTGCTGGTAAATATCTTGCAACAGATGTTTGGTCACTCAAAACAACCCCTCTGCAAGCTTATAACAATATTAAAATAGACTCTCGAAACAGCCTACTTTTTTCTGTTTCAAAAGTAAGTTCAACACCTCAAATTCTTGACTCAGATATAAAGTTAGAAGAGGTGTTTTATGAGAAAAATAAACTTTCTATTAAGTTTGCATATAGCGGTCAGTTTAAAATCATCTTTTCCCAAAAACCTAAAAGAGCAAGTCTTCCATCAAAATCTGGCAAAACAAAGATTGTTCAAGGTGATGGAAACTGGCTTATAGAAGGGGAAACAAGAACACCAGATACTATGGTAGTCTCTTTTTAAGTTTGGTGGTAGATACTACCACTCTGTATGCTCTTAGTGAACACCGATCGGTTTGTAGAAATAAGGAATAAAAAAGTATGTGGTGTCTATTCACTCTGGTACTACGGCGCATACACCTTCTACTCAACAATCGGGCACTCTGAGAACTCACCCTTCTGCATATAAAACATCTCCGAAGGGCTTAACAGGCTCAGAGTAGGGGAACAAAAGGCTTGAACCTTTTGTTAACAGCCCGATTCTTGCTTGAAGTGTAGTAGCACCTCGTAATTCGTTCATAGACACATACTTTTTTAACGAAGAAAAGACAAAAAAATAATAAGGATAAATACGAGGGTTGCCACGTCGCAATTCCTATGAAAACTATGGAATAAAACGCTCCTCGCAATGCCATAAAACGGCAGATAAAGACATAAAAGAAAGGCGTATGTGGTGTCTACTCACTCTAGTACTACGGTGCATACACCCTCCCATTTTTGCCTTCTACCCTTAGGGTCTTGTCCAGAGTCCCCCCGAGGGAGGAGAGTGTGGGGATGGTTTACTGAAAACTCACCTTAAAACTTATGTATCACAAGTCCAGTAGGGACCTTGGGGTAGAAATAGGTGCTCTTTTGAGGCATCTTTTCATTATTAAGAGATATATTCAAGAAAGACTTCTTACTTACAGGGTTTACAAAAAAGATGATTCCTTCTTGTTTTTTTGTATACTCATTTAATATATATTCTGATGATGCGCTATAAAAAACCTCTCTATCTTTCAAGTTTAAAATACCATCAAAAATAATATTTTTCAGGATTACGTTGTCAAGAGATAACCATTCTTTTGAATGCTCCTGAGAAGAAGATAGTTCAAGAATAGTATCTTCATTTTTTAAAGTGATTGTATAAAAACTTCCTTTTTCATATACCCCAAAAATATGTTTGTCTACATCTTTAGACATTTTTTCATAGGTCTTATCCCAGTTCTCTGTCTTAACTACATCAAATTTCTCCTCAAAAGAAGGCATATTCTCTAAAAAAGATATATTGTATGGCAGATAACGGTGTGTAGGTAGTATCACCAATCCTGAAGAATCTAAGTTAGCAAGAAATACCAACACATACCCGTTTTTCTCGTCAGGGTTATCCTGAAAAAACTTAAAAGCAGCTTGATATCTGTGATGCCCATCTGCTATAAAAAGTTTTTCAGGAGTAATTGTATCTACTATCAGTTGGATATCTTTCTGATTATCAATCCTTCCAAATTTTAACGAATCATCTCCTATATTTCCTTCAAATATAACAGGTGTTTCTTCTATTACATCTTCTACCCTATTCTCTTTATCTCTATACAGCATGAAGACAGGTGAAAAATTTGCACGACACTCATCTATCAACCTGTATCTATTAGTATAATGCTTTTCAAATACGTGCTCATGAGGAATTATGTTCCCTTCTTTAAAATCTTCTATCTTAATAAGAGCAAAAATCCCAGACCGTTCATAACTTTTTCCAAGGTAAGAGAATGTATGTCTTAAACAGTAGAAAGATTCTACATTGTCTTGCGTTAAAACTTTCTCTTTAATGAAATCTGTAAAAAACTTATTAACGTCAGAAGGTGCATTTTTTTTGGATATAAGGTTTATGACATTCCATTTGGAAGACGAATACAACCTTTTTTCTTCCTCATCATCAATAATATCCCACGGAGGTGAAATGACGTTACTAATGTTTTCTACTATTTCGGTGTTATAAATCAGCCCTTTAAATGGTTTTATTTTCGCCATAATTTTAACCTTCCCTTTGTTTTTGGTTTGTTATCTTCTATCTGTTCATCTGGTAATTCAACAGGTTTAGCTGAAGCAAGATATATATTGATTTTAGAACGGCTCTTAACACTTTCGTACCATTGCCCGTATGCTTCATCGCCTTTCTGTCTAATTAAAGATTCTCTTATAGACGCCTTATCAACATCTGTTATCTGATTGTTTTTTATATACTCATCTACCTCTGCTTCAGATATATTTGAACTTGCCTCTAAGATTATCTCTTCTCGTAATTTGTTCAACATTAAGTTTTTTCTTATCTCATCCTCTATCTTTCTCAACTCTTCGTTTGGCATAGATGCAATAATCTCTTTATACCGATTCTGGTCAAATACTCCCTTTTCATTTAAAAAGGCACGGTCAGCTTTTATTACTTCAATTATTTCACTATTAAAAACCTTCACTCTTCTTTTCTTTGCCTGTTGCAAAAGAAGTTTTTCTCTTACCATATTTTCGAGTACCATTCTTTCCAAATTCATACTCTTTAAGATTTCTGAAGCACCATCACCAAAAATCTCTCTATATCTTTGTTCCATCTCATGAAGGTTTTTATAAAAATCCCTTAAAGTTATTGGTTCTCTGTTTATTGTTGCTGCATAATTAGAGTTCTTACTGGAACTACCAAGACCTACCCCCCAAATAAGAAAACCAGGTATGATAAAAATAGCAACTACCCACAAGATGAGTTTCATATTTTTTCTTTTACGTAAAATCTTCATAACCATTTTAATCTCTCCCTTTTATTATAAAGACAAATTCTCCTTTTATATTTTCTCTCTCCATATATTCTCTGGTTATGTCGGAGACTTTGCCAACCTTTATTTCTTCAAATTTTTTTGTTAATTCTCTACATATAGCCATCTCCCTTTCAGGGAAAAAGGTGTTTAACATTTTAAGAGTACCCTCAACTCTATGGACCGATTCAAAAAAAACAAGGGTCTCTTCTTTTTCCATAAGGGAAGCAAAAAACTCTTTTTTTTTACCCTCTTTTCTCGGAATAAATCCATAAAACGAAAATCTATCTGAAGGAAGACCGCTTACTGATAGAGCCGCAAGTAAAGCAGAAGAGCCTGGTATAGGAACAACTTTTATGTTATATCTATATGCTTCTCTAACAAGAAGATAGGCAGGGTCAGAGATACCTGGAGTACCTCTATCTGACACAAGAGCAACCTCTTTTCCGTCCAAAAGAAGTTGTAATGCTTTCTTCAATCGTTTTGATTCATTATCTTTATAGTAACTAACAAGAGGTTTCTTGATATCCAAATAGTTGAGTAATTTTAAGGTTTCTCTTGTATCCTCACAAAATATTAAGTCAACACTTTTTAAGGTATTTATTGCTCGTAAAGTTATATCTTCAAGGTTTCCGATAGGAGTTGCTACTATATATAACATATTTTAATATTAACAAAAAAGTTTTAATGGAGGGATAATAACTACTTTTGCACATATACCCACCCCAAATATTAGTCCTTTCTCTTTATTTTTATTTTATATTTTACAAAAAATTGACAACCAATTTTAAAAATTATATCATAATTAAGAAATTTTTCAAAAAGAGGAGAAGGTCATAATGGAATACGAAAAAATTCTACCCGATATAATAAAAAAGAATGATAACAAAATCCTGTTGGTTGTTCTTGATGGAATTGGTGGTTTCCCACATTCTGTAACAGGTAAAACAGAACTTGAAACAGCAAAGAAACCTAATTTAGACAGATTCGCAACTGAAGGTTCTTGCGGAACATTAACACCTGTACTTAAAGGAATAACTCCTGGAAGCGGTCCAGGGCACGTAGGATTGTTTGGTTACGACCCATTAGAGACACTGATTGGCAGAGGCACTCTCGAATGTCTTGGAATAGGTATAAACCTTGGAAAAAATGATGTTGCTATAAGAGGTAATTTTGCAACAATCGATGAAAACAATATTGTTACAGATAGGAGAGCAGGTAGAATACCTACAGAAGAAAACAGTAAGATTGTTTCTATATTGTCAGAAAAAATTAAAGAAATTTCTGGTGTAAAAATATTTATTCAGACAGTTAAAGAACACCGGTGCGCTATTGTTCTACAAGGGGAAGGATTAGGTCCTAACGTATCAGAAAACGACCCTCAAAAAGAAGGATTGCCTCTTAAACCTTTAAAAGCATTAGATACTGCCTCTGAGAAGACTGCTCTTGTATTGAAGGAACTCCAAGAGAAAGTAATTGAGGTTCTAAAAAATGTTGATACTAAAGCTAAAACCTTGCTTTTAAGAGGTATCTCTCAACTCCCGAACATACATAGTTTCAATGACAAGTATAAACTTAATGGAGTATGTATAGCTGCCTACCCTATGTATAAAGGTATCTCAAAAGTTTTAGGGATGGATGTAGCAGACGCTGGAGAAACTGTAGAAGAAGAGTTTGAAACTCTATTTGAACTTTATGATAAATATGATTTTTTCTTTTTCCACATTAAAAAGACAGACAGTTACGGAGAAGACGGTAATTTTGAAGCAAAAGTAAAAACCATAGAAGATATAGACTCAAAAATATGGCAGTTAAGGAATTTAAAATTTGAAAGTATAGCAATAACAGGTGACCACTCTACCCCTTCAATGATGAAAGGTCATTCTTGGCACCCTGTTCCTCTTATAGTCAAATCACCAAACTCTATCCCTGATGGAGTAAAACATTTTACTGAGCGAGAATGTGCAAAAGGTATACTTGGAAATATGTATTCCAAAGAACTAATGTATATACTTCTTGCCTGCGCTTTTAAACTTGACAAATTTGGAGCTTGAAATGTTCAAAGGCGGTTTAAAAATATCTGGGTTTAAAGAACTTAGCAAAGATTCAAATATTGAAACTTTTCCCACCCCTCAAAAAGTTGCAATTGCATTATCTCAACATACAGGGTTACCTGCTAAACCAGTAGTTAAAAGAGGGGACATAGTTAAAGAAGGTCAGATAATAGGAGAACCGTCTGGGTTTATCAGCAGTTATATCCATTCCAGTATTTCAGGTAAAGTTGTTGCTCTGGAAAATAGTAACCTACCCAACGGAAGAAAATCTTTATCTGTAGTAATAGAAAAAGTTCCTCAAGAAGAGTCTACCCCAAACGATAATGAAAAGGTTGACTGGACAACACTTAGCCAGCAAGAAATTATAGAATCGGTAAGACAAGCTGGTATTGTAGGGATGGGTGGAGCTGCATTCCCAACATTTGTTAAACTAATGATTCCTGAAGGGAAACAAGTCGATTGTGTTATCCTTAACGGATGTGAATGCGAACCTTTCCTTACAGCTGACTACAGAGTAATGGCAGAAGAAACCGATGGAGTTGTTGAAGGTCTTCAGATAATATGTAAAACACTCTGTGCTAAAAAATTGTTTATAGGGATTGAAAGCAACAAAAAAAATCTTTACAAATCTATCAAACAAAGTCTCCAAAATATGAAAATCCCTATTGAAGCTACAATTAAAATTCTTCCTGAAAAATATCCTCAAGGTAGCGAAAAACATTTAATAAAATCTGTTACGGGAAAAGAAGTTCCTTCTCTTGGGCTACCTATTGATGTGGGTTGCGTTGTATTTAATGTTCAAACCGCTTTATCTATAAAAAAAGCCGTATGCGAAACAGAACCGTTAACAGAAAGAGTTCTTACTGTAACAGGCCTGGTTAAATATCCTAAAAATCTACGAGTTAAGGTAGGTACTCCTATCTCTGATATACTTGCATTTTGTGAAAGCGATTATTCTGATAGCAGAAAACTCATTATAGGAGGCCCTATGATGGGTGTTAATATACCTTCACCCGATGTTCCAGTAATAAAAAGCACTACAGGTATAATAGTGCTCCCTCAAGAATATATAGATACAAAGATAAATCCTTGTATTAGATGTGGTAAATGTATACCTGCATGCCCTATGAATTTAATACCAGCAGAAATGGGGAGACAAGCAGAAAATAAAAAGTGGGATACTTGTAAAACTCTCAATGTAGTTGATTGTATTGAATGCGGGTGTTGCAGTTATGTATGTCCTGCTAACAGACCTATGGTAGACTTATTCAAATGGGCAAAAGCTGAACTACGTAAAACCAGTTAATGAAAACGAAGGTCGAACCTTCGGAATCTCCGCATTGGTAGAACACAGTTAATGAAAAGGAAAATGTAATGAAACAGATAAGATGTGCTCCACATATACATTCTAAAGATTCTACAACAAAAATAATGATTAGTGTTATTGTTGCTCTTTTACCTGCTCTATTTGGTAGCCTTTATTTCTTTGGGCTGGGTGTATTAAAAGTTGTCGGTGTATGCATAATATCGTGTCTTTTAAGCGAAATATTAAGCAAAAAAATGTTTGGGAAAGAGTTACGCATAAACGATGGTAGCGCAATGTTAACTGGTCTACTTCTTGCCTTTACGTTACCTCCAAATATTCCTTTATGGATAGCAGCATTTGGTAGTTTTGTTGCAATATTTCTTACCAAAGAACTTTTTGGTGGTATAGGTTTTAATATATTTAACCCTGCGCTTACCGCAAGAGCACTACTATTAACATCTTTTCCTGTCCAGATGACAAGATACGTTCAACCTTTTTCACATTTAACAGATGCAACAACAACCGCTACACCTCTTGCTATTTTGAAAGAAGGTTTAAATACACCTCTACCTGATTCTTTAAGTATGTTTATAGGGAACCACGCAGGTTGCATTGGTGAAACAAGCGTAATACTACTACTGATAGGTGCAATTTTTCTACTTTCAAGAAAAATCATTACTCTCCATATTCCTCTTTCATACATTTTAACAGTTGGCATACTATCTTACATATCAGGACAAAATCCCGTTTTTCAAATAATGGCAGGCGGTCTAATTCTTGGTGCTTTCTTTATGGCAACCGATTACGTAACATCTCCTTTAACAAATAAAGGGAAACTCATCTTTGGAATTGGTTGCGGAATAATAACTTTTCTAATACGACAAAAAGGCGGATACCCAGAAGGAGTTGCGTACTCTATTCTGTTTATGAATATGTTTGTTCCACTCATTGATAAATTCACTTTACCAAAAAAATTTGGACATATTAAAAAGGTAAAACTATGAAAAAGAAAGATATAATAGTTGGTATAATTGTTCTATTATCTATAACAGTATTATCAGGATTTCTTCTTGCTCAGGTTTTTAATATAGCAGAGCCTAAAATATCTGAACAGAAAAAGATAGACGAAGAGACGCTCAACAGAGAAATTTTTCAAGATGGCGTTACGTTTGAACAGAAAAAAATAAAAGATATTAAATTTACAGTTGTACATAATAAGGATGGGGACCTATTGGGAAGAATTTTTGACCTTAAAGCAACTGGATACGGAGGACAAATTTTAATAAAAGCGGGTGTTGATAAAGATTTAAAGATAACAGGTATAAGAATTCTTGAACATACAGAAACACCTGGGCTTGGCTCCAAAATAACAGATGCAGGTTTTCTTGAACAGTTCAAAGATAAAGAAGACGGTACTATATACCTTAAGAAAGATAACCCACAAGGCGAGATAGACTCAATTACAGGTGCAACAGTATCTTCAAGCGCTGTTACAGAAGAGATAAGAAAACTTCAAGAAAACCTAAAAACTCTTAATGGAGAGACACAATGAAAAAGACTGTTGATTTTAAAAATTTCACACTCGGGTTATGGAAAGATAATCCGATATTCTATCTTATGTTAGGGTTATGCCCTCTTTTGGCTGTTTCAGCGGCTCTAAAAGACGCACTCGGAATGGGTGTTGCTTTTATTTTTGTTCTGGTTGGTTCGAATATTACTGTTTCTATTATAAGAAAAATTGTGCCAGAACATATTAGAATACCTGTTTTTATAGTTGTTATTGCAACTTTTGTTACTATAATGGACTATTCTTTGGCAGCGTTTTCTCCCCAACTACATAAAAATCTTGGGGTCTACCTGCCTCTCATGGTTGTTAATTGCATACTTTTAGGTAGAGCCGAAGCCTTTGCTTCAAAAAACAATGTTATAAACTCAACCCTTGATGGTTTAGGTATGGGGTTAGGCTTTACCATTGCAATACTTATTATTGCCTCTATAAGAGAGTTCCTCGGACAAGGAACACTCTTTGGAATAAATATTCTGGGAGAAAATTACCTCCCCTTACTTATAATGATAATGCCACCAGGTGCTTTTCTTGTAATAGGTTTTTTAATGGCAATTAAAAATAGTGTAGGAGGAAGAAAAAAATGTTGAACGAACTTAATATTGGCTTTATTTTTCTTTCCGCTTTTATAGTAAACAATATAGTTATGATAAAATTTCTTGGGCTATGCTCTTTTATTGGAATATCTACAAATATGAGATCCTCCATAGGTATGGGTATAGCAGTAGTATTTGTCACTGTAATGGCATGCAGTATAAGTTGGATTTTATACAACTATATTCTTGTACCTTTTAATCTTGAATACTTAAGAACAGTAACATTTATATTAACAATTGCTTCTTTTGTTCAATTTGAAGAAATTATTATCAGAAAGAAAGCCCCAGCTCTTTACAAAGCTTTTGGTATATACCTACCTCTAATAACTACTAACTGCGTTATACTTGCCTCTGCTTTTCTTGGTATAGATTATAAGTTTACCTTTTTACAAAACCTTGTATTTGCGGTAGGAGTATCTGCCGGCTACTGTTTTGTGATAATACTTTTTGCTTCTATGAGAGAACGGCTTGACAATGCTCCTTTGCCAGAAGCCTTTAAGGGGGTTCCCATTGCTTTTATAATGACAGGGCTGATAAGTCTTGTCTTCCTTGGGTTTAAGGGACTATTTAAACTATAATGTTTCTCTTCTTTCCGTTAAGAGATGAATATAGAGTAAAAAAATTTCCTATACTGGTTTTATCGCTTATATTGATAAATATCCTTATCTTTTTTTATACCACTTTTGCCCCTGAGTATGAACAGATTATTCAAAAATATGGTTTTATCCCATCAAGTTTTTCTCTTAAAACAGCCTTCACTTCAATGTTTCTTCACGGAGGAATATTACACCTTGGATTTAATATGTGGTACCTATGGCTCCTTGGAGACAACATAGAAGACAGGTGGGGTGTAATACCTTTTCTATTATTTTATCTTTCTGCAGGAATATTTTCTATGCTTCTATATTCTGCCCTTGTAACTGAACAATCTGCCAACATACCAACCATAGGAGCCTCTGGAGCTATTGCGGGCGTTTTGGGAGTTTACGCTATCCTTTTTCCAAAAAGCAGAATAACCTTCAAATATTTTATATGGGTATTTCTATTTATAATGCGGTTTGGAGAATTTAAAGTATACGCTTTTGTATGGTTAACATTCTGGTTTCTGGAACAAGCATTATCTACTCTTCTTACTGTTAAAGAAATAACCACCAGTTCTGTTGCATTTGGAGCTCATTTTGCTGGTTTTTTGTACGGCGCAATAATAGGGTTAGGAACAAAAATCTATCAGGAAGCAAAATTTAAAGAGAATGTTAAACTTGGAGAAAATATGTTATTTAAAATTCTTGGTTCAAAACAGTTTGTCCAGAGAAGAATGGAAGAATACGGAGAAATAGAGAGCGCAAAAAGTATTATTAAAACTAATATTGAAGAGAACAGAGCATTTGCTGCCCAACAGTATGGGAATATTGTAAAAAAATATAACGAGGTAACCCTGCCAGAAAAGATACAGTATAATGTAGCAGAGTCTCTTTTTAACATAGGTGAACAAGAAGCAGCTTATCTTGCATGCAAAAATTTTCTGCTCAATTACCCGTTCAGTAAATTTGCAGACAAGGCTCTATTTACAATTGGAAAACTATTTATAGTTCAGAAAGAATACGAGAAAGCAAAGTACGCTTTTCTGCAGGTAGTATTATTTTATCCTTATAGCAATATGTACGAAGAATCTAAGTATTTTCTTGAAAAGAAATTACCTCCTCTATTTCAAGGTACAGCATAAATCATAATTTAGTTTGACCTGTTTTCTTTTAACTTAATTATAAAAAGAGTAAAATATTTATTATGAATAGATTGAAACTTGTATCAAAATATGCCCCATCTGGCGACCAACCGCAAGCTATAGCAAAATTGCTTGATAACCTTAATAAAGGTGAACGGGAACAAATTCTGCTTGGAGTGACAGGTAGTGGTAAAACTTTCACTATGGCTAATATAATAGGAAAGACTAACCGTCCAGCTCTTGTTATATCCCACAACAAAACGCTTGCAGCACAGTTGTATAGCGAATTCCGAGAGTTTTTTCCAGAAAACAGGGTGCGGTATTTTGTAAGTTATTATGATTATTATCAACCAGAAGCATATATCCCTGCAACCGATACCTATATTGAAAAAGATGCTTCAATAAACCAAGATATAGATAGGTTAAGACTTGCTGCAACAAGTTCAATCCTTTCAGCCAAAGACGTTGTCACTGTTGCCAGTGTGTCTTGTATTTACCCGATAGGCAACCCAGAAGACCATAAAAGTATGATGCTCCACCTTTCTCTCGGCAAGGAAATTGGAAGAAAAACTATTTTAAGGAGACTTGTTGAGACCCAGTACGAAAGAAATGAGTTTGAACTTACAAGAGGAAAATTCCGAGTTAGAGGTAACACCATAGAAGTTATCCCTTCTTATGAGGAGTTTGCTATAAGAATAGGGCTAATAGGTGACAAAATTGTTAAGTTAGAAAAGTTTGACCCTTTCACAGGAGAGTTTTTTGGTTCAGACAAAGAGATTTTTATATACCCTGCAAAACATTTTGTAACACCAGCAGAAAAAATGGATATAGCAAAAGAGAATATAAAAAAAGAACTGAAAGAACAACTCAATTACTTTAAAAAAGAGGGCAAGTTGCTTGAAGCAGAAAGACTTGAAATGCGTACTTTAAACGACCTTGATATGCTTGAAGAGTTAGGGTACTGCCACGGCATAGAAAATTACAGCAGACATCTCTCTGGAAGAGCCTCTGGGGAAAGACCTGAGGTTCTACTTGACTATTTTCCTGACGATTATCTTATCTTTATTGATGAATCACACGTTACAATACCTCAGTTAAAAGGTATGTTCTACGGAGATAGGTCAAGAAAAGAGACACTTGTTAAATTCGGTTTTAGGTTACCCTCAGCGTTAGATAATAGACCTCTTATGTTTAGCGAGTTTGAGCAAATAGTCAAACAAGTTATATATGTTTCTGCTACTCCAGGAAAGTATGAACTGGAAAAATGCAAAGTGGAAAAATTGGGTGCTCAATCAAAACTGATAGCCGAACAAGTTATAAGACCAACTGGGCTTATAGACCCACCAATAACTGTGTTACCAACAAAAAACCAGATTGAAGACTTGCTTGGAAGAATAAAAGCTAAAACTGAAAAAAAACAACGAACTCTTGTTATTACAGTTAGTAAAAATCTTGCAGAAGAGATATCAGAGTACCTTAAAAGTTTCAATGTTAAGGTGCATTACCTTCATTACGAGATTGATACTCTCGAAAGAGTAGATATTCTTCAAAAACTTAGAGAAGCAAAATTTGATGTTCTGGTAGGAATAAATCTTTTAAGAGAAGGGCTTGATTTACCTGAAGTAAGTCTTGTTGCTATCCTTGATGCAGACAAAGAAGGGTTTTTAAGGTCAACCACATCTTTGATACAAATATCAGGTAGAGCTGCAAGAAGCGTAGATGGTGAAGTAGTAATGTATGCAGACAGAATAACAGATGCTATGAGTATGGCAATAAGCGAAACAGAAAGGAGAAGAAAAAAACAGATTGAATATAATACTGTTAACAATATAGTCCCTCAATCCATCGAAAAACCTATATACAAAAGTGTCACAGAAATTATTAGCGGAAAAACAGAGAAGAAAAGTTCTGTTATCTCTGAAAATGATGAACTTTTTTATGGTAAAAACCTTTTTCAAACTTTAAATAGGTTAGAGAAAAAAATGATGTCAGCAGCAAAAAAACTCGACTTTGAGGAAGCTATATTTTACAGAGAAAAGATTAAAAAGTTAAAAAAAGAGAAGTAAGCATCGCTACCTGGCATATCACAATATAGTACTCTTATAATTATTATTTTAAGTCTTCAGGAAAAATTCTTCCCCATACCTTAATTTTTTGGAAAGCCTCCGCATACATCACCCCACATTGTAGCCCTCTAAACCCTGCCATCTTCTCTATAATCCCTACAGCATCTGACTGGTGATGACCTTCAAGCCATTTATGTTGACTCTTATGTGAAAGAAGCATTTTTCTTTTTATTTCAAAAAAATCTGTGATATCAACAAATAAATCAGGCTCAAATTGAAGTCCTGTTAATGTATCCATACTATAGATGGGAGTAATCTTTTCATAAGCAGGAAAATCTGTTTTATACAAAGGTAAGGTTGCGGTAAAAGCTGCATCAAAAACAATCTGACCAGTAATAACATGGTCAGGTAGATAATCTTTAGTACTATGGGTGATAATAATATCTGGTTTTGCTTGTCTAATAATATCAACAACTTTCACCCTCATCTCTTTGGTAGGATAAAGATCAAGGTCTCCGGTAATAGGTCCAAGCACTTCTGCACCTATAATATTTGCAGAATCTCTTGCCTCTTGGGCTCTTATTTTTGCAAGTTCCTCAGGAACAACATCCTTCCCTCCAAGGCAACCGCTACAAAGATACGCCATAATAATGTCGTTTCCTTCCTTTGAATACTTTGCAAGTGTTCCTCCACAAAGAATCTCTATATCATCAGGATGAGCTCCAACAGCCAATATCCTCATTTTGTTTTCTCTCCTTTTAAGCAAAAGTTATCATTTCTGTTTACAATAAAATTAATTACATTCAGGGGAAAGAGGACCTGCAAGCTCTTTTAAGAAGAACAGTTTTCCTGGTAATTCAGGCATAAAACTGCTTGGTATCCACATATTTGGTCCATATCTTAGAGTTACCCACAAACTCATCCCTTGCCACATCATCCCTCTACCGAGAGTTCCGTCTGCTCCGCCTATAATTTTGTCTGCTTTTAAGAAAATACCTGGTCCTATTGTGTTAGCATAAGCTGGAACAAGAGTAGATCTACTTTTAAAACTTGTTATTGCATTCTGCTCAATTGTCAAAGGATGAAGTTTTGCTCCTATCCTAAAACTTTCTTTCTTCCATTCTTCAACTGATGAAAATTCTGCAGCAAAATGAGGTTCCCAAAAGGCTATATGAAAAACCCTACCAATACCAAAAATTACCACAAGTTTAGCACCTTCATTCTTTAATTCTGATATTTTAACAGGGTACTGCGGTAACACATCTTTGGTTGCAAAATACCGTTGGTCTTTTGGTACTGTCAAGTTGCCGAGAGGACCATAAAAAGCATTCTCCATAGCATTCTGGAAAGCACCTGGGTTTGTAGAAGGAAGGGTTATACCATTACTTTCGCTCCATTCATCCATATTAAAACCATATACGTGTTGGCAATCAACACCCCACTCTTTTAAAAAATATATTACCCATTTATACATACCCATTGGACCTACTGGAAGTATAAGTATCAATTTCTTGTTTGCTTCTTTTGTTATACGTATTTCGTTGGCTATCTCGTGGCCCATCTTCGCATTAAACTCTTCGAGAGCATCACAAGCAATTGGAGTAAAATCTTTGTTCCACCATTCCTGTCTATCATAAATCTCTTCTGGTTTAAAACTACAACAGTCATCAATCTTTTTAAGGTCCCATCCTTTTGGATAAAAATTTTCAAGTAATGAACCTTTTAAAGTATTTATTAAATTCATAGTTCCTCCTTATTTTGTTAGAAAATATAAAAGGATTAAACGTTCTCTTATATATTTTAACTTAAATAATATATAGGTCAAAAAAAACTGTATACATTAAATAGGCAAGAAAACCAGAAAAAAACATTTAAGTACAAAAGTTTGACTTTTACGACCAAATATTGTAAATTGTATTGTTAAATAATATAAAAATTTAAATAAAAAATTAAAAGCATAATAGCCCTTTTTTTTAAGGGTAAAGGAGTGAGAAATGACAAAATTAGCTATAGACGGTGGTGTTCCTATAAATAAGGATGCTTTTCCTATGTGGCCATCTTTTTCACAGAAATCTATTGACAAAGTATCTGAACCTCTAAAAACAGGAAAAGTAAACTATTGGACTGGTAAAGTTGGGTTAGAATTTGAAGCCGCCTGGGCAAAATGGAACGGTGCAAAATACGGACTTTCAACAACAAACGGAACAAGTGCACTACATACTGCAATAGCAGGGTTAGGTATAGGACCTGGGGATGAGATAATCTGCCCTTCATATTCATTTATTGCTTCTTCTTTCTGTGTGCTACAAGCAGGCGCACTACCAGTATTTGCTGATGTTGATGACTCTCATACTTTGGACCCTAAGGATATAGAAGATAAAATTAACAAAAAAACAAAAGCAATTATAGTGGTCCACCTTTATGGAATAGTAGCAGATATGGACCCAATTCTTGAAATAGCAAAAAAACATAACCTATATGTAATTGAAGATTGTGCACAATGTTTTGGAGGTATATATAAAGGGAAAAAAGCAGGTACTATTGGAGATGTTGGTTGTTTTAGTTTTTGTCAAAGCAAACACTTTACAACAGCAGGAGAAGGTGGAGCTGTAATAACAGATGATGAAGATTTATGGTGGGATTGCCAATCTTTTAGGGACCACGGTTATGATGTGCAACAAAGAATGAGGTTACTTGAATTGGAAGCTAAACTAAGTTATGTACATAAAAGAGTTGGTTTCAATTATAGAATGACAGAAATGCAGTCCTTGGTCGGATTATGCGAGTTAGAACGTCTGGATAACTGGAACCTGCCTAACAGAAGAAGAAATGGAAGATACCTTATAGAAGCGTTAAAAGACCATCCTCTTATCATTACTCCTCCACTTGACACAGAAGAACGTGAAAATGCGTACTGGTGGGCACCTTTTGTAATTGATGCTGATAAACTTAAAGTTACCTCAAAACAGTTTGTAGATGCTTTAGAAAAAGAAGGAGTCCCTGTTTATGGAGTTCAATGGCCAGAAATGTATAAAGAAAATGCATATACACAGAGAAACGGGTTTGGTAATCTGAAATATCCTTTTAATGACCCAAATGCGCGCCAGATTGACTACTCAAAGGTTGAATGTAAAAAAGCAAAATGGTTATCTGAAAGAACAATCTCTTTCTTCACTCACCCTGTATACGAGATACAACATATGGAAAAGTGTGTTGCTGCTTTCAAAAAAGTTGCAGATGCATATATGAAATAAAAACAAAACCCTACAAGATCTAGCGGCTTGTGACCCGCGGTTTGCAATTTTAGGAGTAAAAAATGAAGAAAATAAATATGGGAGTTATTGGGGCAGGCGGTATCGCCTATAGAAGAACTATACCGGGAATGTTGAAAGCAAAAAATATAAACCTTACCTCTGTTATGGATGTAGTAAATATTGAAAAAATAGCCAACGAGTTTAGTATCCCTAAATATTATAAAGACGAAAAAGCACTTGTTGATGACGCAGAGATTGAAGCAGTATATATAGCCACACCTGTACAACTCCATTTAGAACAGATAAGATACGCTGCTGAAAAAGGTAAACATATACTTTGCGAAAAACCTCTTGCAAAAAACCTTAAAGAAACAGAAGAGGCTATTAAAGTTTGTAAAGACAATGGAGTGTTTTTACAAGAAGGGTATATGATGAAATTTCACGGCGCACATAAAAAAATGAAAGAGATTGTCTCTGCAGGTGATATTGGAAAAATAGTATATATGAGAGCTCAACTATCCTGCTGGTATCCACCCATTGATGGAGCGTGGAGACAAGACCCTCAACAAGGTGGTGGTGGAGCGTTGATAGATATGGCTACACATCTTTATGACCTACTTGAATTTATCTCTGGAACAAAAATAGAACAGGTGGTTGCACTAACAGGCAATCAGGTACATAATTACAAATCAGAAGATTCTTCTACCACGCTTTTGGAGTTTTCATCAGGGGCTCATGCTACTATAGATTCTTTTTTCTGTATCCCAGATGAAGCATCAAAGACTCGGCTTGAGATTTATGGTTCTAAAGGTAGTTTACTAACAGAAGGAACCATTGGGCAAGGTAGCGGAGGAAACCTTGAAGGTATTTTTAATAAAGGGGTAAACGGTTATGACGCTGGGCAGAGAAAAGATGTCGCTTTAACATTCAAACAAATTCCCTTTGAAGAAATCAACCCTTATACTGCAGAGTGTGAATATTTTGCAAACTGTATCATTGAAAATATAGCCCCTGAAACAAACGGGGGAGAAAATGCTATCCATATAATGAATGTTACAGAAAAAGCCTACACTTCATATAAAGAAAAAAGAATTCTTTCTATTTAAAGCGTAAATTCGTCAAGGTAAGAAGGTGTGAAGATCTTGCTTGAAAATTTAGTTCTTAAAAGAGAACTAAAAGAAATAGAAGCCTCTTCTTCACCGTGAATTACAAAGATTTTTTGAGGAGGTTTTTTAAATCCTTCCAACCACCTTAACAGGTCGTTTCTATCAGCGTGGGCTGAAAAACCTCCAATATTTTCAATAGCAGATCTTATGGGATAATACTTTCCAAGTATTCTAACCTGTTCAGGTTTACCAAGTATTTCTCTACCAAGAGTTCCTTGTGCTTGGTACCCAACAAAAGCAATTGTTGATTCAGCACGAGTAATATTGGTTATCAAGTGGTGTTTAATTCTACCACCTGTACACATACCTGAACCAGCCATTATTATAGAAGAACCTTTTATGCGGTTGATTGCTTTTGATTCTTCTGTTCTTCTTGTTAATTGAAGCATAGTAAAATCAAATGGAGAATTTCCTTCCCTAATAAGAGTTTGTGTTTCCTTATCAAGGTACTCAGGAAACTTTTTAAATACTTGAGTAACATCTATAGCCATAGGGCTATCTACAAATACAAGAAGATGAGGTATTGTATCTTCTTTTAACAATATTCTTAAAAAATATAGAAGTTCTTGAGCTCTTTCTATAGCAAATGTTGGGATAACAATGTTTCCGCCTCTCTGGGTTGTATCGTTAATAATATCTGCAAGTTTTTTTTCTGCCTCTTCTTCTGTTTCGTGTAGCCTATCACCGTAGGTTGATTCAATAAAAACTATATCAGCTTCTTCAAAAAGCGTTGGGTCGTTAAGAATAGGTTTGTCCCATCTACCCATATCTCCTGAAAATACAATTTTCTTCATAACGCCATTCTCTTTTACTACAAGTTCTACCATAGCCGCCCCAAGAATATGGCCAGCGTCGTGGAAAGAGAAAGATATATCCTCAGAAAATTTAATATTGTGGTTATACGGAAACCCCTTCAATAAAGGGAACACTTTTTCTGCATCTTGTGCTGTATAAAGAGGTTCAATTGGATAATCTTTTACAATACCAGCTTTAATGTGTCTCTTCTTTTTTTTGATAGCATCTTCTTCCTGTATTTTTCCAGAATCGAGTAAAGTTATCTTTACAATTTCTAAGGTTGGGTCGGTACAAAATATTTCGCCACGAAAACCATCTCTAACTATTCTTGGCAAATATCCACAGTGGTCAAGATGAGCGTGGGTAAGTATTATAGCGTCTATTGAAGAAGGTTCAACAGGAAATTTTTCCCAGTTCCTGTCCTTCAACCCTCTCTCTTGGTAAAGACCACAGTCTACCATCACTCTTTTATTGTTTATATCGATAAGAAACTTCGACCCTGTAACATTTTTTGCTGCTCCTAATATTTTTACCCTCATACAATATCTCCATTTATACTGATAGGTTATGATGTTTTAGTATACAACTTTTTTAATATATATTGACAAGAACACCCTTTTAACAATACTATAATAACATATCATTAAAATTTTAAAAACACCAAAAATTATGCATATAGAAAATAGAAAAGCGTTTTTTAATTACGAACTTCTTGAAAAAATTGAAGCTGGGATTGTCTTAAAAGGACCAGAGGTGAAATCTCTTAGAGCCGGCAGGGGAAGTATAAAAGAATCATACGCAAAAATTGAAAACGGAGAGGTATATCTATACAATTTTCATATTTCTAATTATGAAAATACCTTTGAAAAAGATAATCCCCTGAGAAAAAAGAAGCTTCTACTTACAAAAAGAGAAATAAAAAGAATAAGTAAAAAAGTTGAAGAAAAAGGGTTAACCATTATACCTGTCTCTGTATATTTTGATAAGAAAGGTCTTGCTAAGGTACAAATTGCTGTTGCAAAAGGTAAAAAGTTGTATGATAAAAGAAGGGTAATAAAAGAACGAGAATTAAAGATATCTATTGAACGAAGACTTAAAGGACGTTGATATTAGTTTTTTTATGTCTCAATTTGTTCTATTGCAAAAGTTCAGGTTTTATGGTATAATCTTATCAATGTTGATATAGTTTAAGGGGGCGAAATAGGCTTCGACAGGGTGATGGTGAGATTAGAGTTGCCTGTCGAGTTTGTCAGGAACTCGTAAAAAACTGGCAAAACTATAACTGCCACAACGGCAAATGCTTTGGCTGCATAAATTGCAGTCACCCACCTTTCATTTTGGCTCTCAGGGTGAAAGAATTGGGACGGCTTGAGAGCATTTCAGAAATGGTTATCCTTCCCCTTTTCTGAAATTATTAAAAAGGATGCAGATACAATATTGTGTCTTGAGCAAGATTGTATCCTAATGACAAAACTCAGACTACACAGGTAGATACTCTCTTTTTGCACTCTCTGGACGCGGGGGCAGTACCCGCCGCCTCCACTTATGCAGCAAGTAAAGCGTAAATTGGTAACTATATATTAACATATTAAGGGAATGGGAAAACAAGAGAGTTTTCCCTGAGTTTATTATAACAACAATAGATTAATGAAACATATAAAATATATATTCGCAATAATCTTTGCGTTTTCGTCTATCTGCTTATCTTTTAACTTAAAAGAAGAAATCAAGGTTAAAAAATTACCTACCTATATAATTGAAAACACGTCTTACCTATCTCTCAAAAGTTTATTAAAAATATTAAATGCAGAAGATTCTTATGGAAAACTTGAAGATAGGGTGCTTATTGTTTACGATTCTAAAGAAATAATTTTTAGAATTAATGATAAAAGACTAATTGTTTCAGGTAACACACAAAATCTTAGCGCTCCCATAAAAGAGATTGAAGGAGAAATTCTTATACCAGTAAACGATTTTTCACAACTCTTCTCTGACGCAAAAAAACCTGAACCAAAAGCAGAAACAGAAAAAAAAGCGACGGTGTCAGCAGATGTTACTTACAATAAAAACAAGGATTTTGTAATTTTGATTGACCCTGGTCACGGCGGAAGCGATGCTGGAGCTGTTGGAAGTTATGGCTTAAAAGAGAAAGATGTTAATCTTGATGTTGCGTTAAGAATGTCTGATTACCTTAAAAAGGGGTTAAAAAAATACCCACATATACAGATATACTTAACAAGAGATACTGATATATTTATTTCTCTTGAAAAACGAGTTCAGATGTCAAAAAGTATACAAGCAGACCTGTTTTTCAGTATACATACAAACTCTGCAAAACATAACAGGTATGACGTTAGCGGGTTTGAAACATACTATCCAAATAGTAAGGCTACAGCATACAACTTACCTACGCCGTCTAACATTGACGGTTTAGAGGAAGATACCAATACATCTTCTTCCTTATCTGAAATATTGGAAGAGTTGAATCGCACCAATGTTATAGATGATAGCCGAACTCTTGCAGATTTTGTGCAAGAAAGGATGGCAGAGCGGTTATTAACACCAGACAGAGGCACCAAACGAAGAAACTTTTATGTACTTAAATTCACACCAATGCCTTCTGTTTTAACAGAAATAGGGTTTATCTGTAACCCTAATATTGAACTAAACTTAAAAGATATAGAAGTACGTGACGCTATTGCTATCACTCTCGGAAACGCCCTAATGGATTTCTTAAAATTTAAGGATGTCCTTCCAAAAACTGCTTTCAATTAATTTATTTTATTTACTATAATTTACCACAGGAGATTTAATATGTATCAAGTAGTTGTTGAGGATATGTTTGCAGCTGCTCATAGGTTGCGACAGTATAAAGGTAAATGTGAAAATTTACACGGACATAATTGGAAAGTAGCAGTAGCGGTGGAAGGAGAAACACTTGATAAAACGGGTATTTTAGTAGATTTTACTATATTAAAAAAAGAACTTAATGAAATATTAAAAGTATTAGACCATAAAAATCTTAATGGGATAGAGTTTTTTAAAAAGAAGAACCCTACGTCAGAAAATATCTCTTTTTATATATACCAAAAGATTAAAGTTGCTTTAAAGGAATATCCGGTAAGAGTTAAATATGTTAAAGTCTGGGAGAGCGATAAACAGTTTGCTCAATATTCCCAAGACACAATAGGAGAGAAAGAATAAGATGTCGAAAACAATGTCTGATATTTGTATCCCATTAAAAAAAATACACTCTGGCAAGGTAAGAGAACTTTTTGAGGTGGATAATGATACCATTTTAATGGTTGCAACTGATAGAATATCAGCGTTTGATTATATTCTTCCCACCCCCATACCTGACAAAGGAGTAGTTTTAACACAGATGTCTCTATTCTGGTTTGACCTTCTTGCTGATATATTACCTAACCATATTGTAAAATCTGATTTTAATACATTCCCAGATTCAATAAAAAAACAATCTTTCCTAAGAGATAGGGCTATCATTGTAAAAAAAGCAAACAGGTTACCCATTGAAGCTATTGTTAGGGGATATATTGTTGGAAGTGGATGGAAAGAATATCTTGAATCTGGTAAAGTGTGTGGAGTTACATTACCTGAAGGACTTAAAGAAGGAGATAAACTAACAGAACCAATATTTACACCAACCACAAAGGAAGAAGAAGGGAAACACGATAGAAGCATAAGTTTAGAAGAAACTGAAACTATAATTGGTAAAGAGTTCACAACTCTTCTTAAGGAAAAATCTATCCAACTTTACAACAGAGCATACGAATACGCATTAAATAAAGGTATTATAATAGCCGATACTAAATTTGAATTTGGAATATATAAGAACCGACTCATTATCATAGACGAACTGCTTACCCCAGATTCTTCAAGATTCTGGGAAGTAGAAAATTATAAAAAGGGGCTTTTTAAAAACAGTTTAGATAAACAATATATAAGAGATTATCTTTTAACTACTGGCTGGGATAAAAACTCTCCCCCCCCTGTTCTTCCTCAGGAAGTTATCTCTAAAACTATAGAGAAGTACAAACAGATTTATACACTACTTTCAGGTAAATCAATTTAAACTTAAAGAAATATTTAACTTATTACAAAAAACTGGTATAATAATAACTTGTTTTAGGTTCTTTTTTTTTTGAAGAAACATAATAGTATTTTTATTTGAAAAATGTAGCATAAAGGAGTGGAAAAGTGGACGAAGAGGCTATAAAAAAAGCAGAGGTTTTAACAGAGGCTTATCCGTACATAAAAGCATATAGAGATAAGGTTTTTGTTATAAAATTCGGAGGAAGCATATTCAAGTTACCTCAGATAAAAGAGAATATACTTAAAGATATTGCTTTCCTTGAAGTTGTTGGAATAAAAACGGTACTTGTTTGTGGTGGTGGACCATTTATAAACGAAGAGATAGAGAAGAGAGGTAAAAAACCTGAATTTATTGAAGGGTTACGAGTAACAGACGAAGAGACTTTACTTATAGTAAAAGATGTTCTCTTTGGAATACGGGATGATATAGTTAAATATCTTGTAGAAACTCTTAATGTTCAAGCAAGTGCTCTCACACCTGAAGAAAAATTTATGGTAGCAAGAAAAATACATTATCAGCAAGGTGAAAAAATCATTAATTTAGGGTCAGTTGGACAGGTTGCGTCTGTTAACCCTGACTATATAAGAACAAGGCTTTCAAAAGAAAAAATATTGGTTGTTTCACCTGTGGTATCTTCGGAAGAAGGTCTTTTATATAACATAAATGGTGATTCTGTTGCTTCAAGTCTTGCGGAAGAACTTCAAGCTGAAAAACTCATTTATATTACTGATGTTCTGGGTGTTATGCGTAATCCTGAAAACCCACAGACTCTCATATCTGCATTGAAACATTCTGAGGTTGAAGATTTGATTTCAAGCAATGTAATAAAAGATGGAATGATACCAAAAGTTTCATCAGGTATAGCCGCAATAAAAAAAGGCGTAAAGAAAGTACATATAGTAAGTGGAAATGTGCAACACTCTGTCATTCTGGAAGTTTTTACAGAACACGGCATTGGAACAGAAATTATGGACTAACCAGTTGGTATTTTAAAATGAAAGAAAATATAATTGATAATTATAAAAATTATGTAATCGGTTCTTACACAAGAAGCGGTTTAGTTTTTGTTAAAGGTAGTGGCAGTTATCTATGGGATGATAAAGGTAAAAAATACCTTGATTTTTTTCCAGGGTGGGCTGTTTCAGGTATTGGGCATTGCCATCCTTATGTTGTTGATGCTATAAAAGAACAAGCTGAAACTCTTATACATATAGCGAACAACCATTTTCATCCATATCAAGGGTTGCTTGCAAAAAAACTTGTAGAAGTATCTTTTGATGGAAAAGTATTTTTTTGTAATAGCGGTGCAGAAGCAAATGAGGCTGCTATTAAGTTGACTCGCCTGCACGGAGGAAGAACAGGTAGATATAAAATAATATCTATGGAAAACTCTTTCCATGGAAGAACTCTTGCAACAGTAACAATGACAGGTCAACCTAAATATAGCAAACCCTTTGAACCTCTACCTGCAGGGTTTTCTTATGTACCTTTTAACGATTTTGAAACTCTTGAAAAAACGGTTGATAACAGAACAGCAGGGATAATAATAGAACCTATACAAGGAGAAGGCGGAATCAATGTATCTGATAAAGAATATTTAACTAAAGTATCTTTATTATGTAAAGAAAAAGATATCCTTCTTATATTTGACGAAGTTCAAACAGGGTTTGGAAGAACAGGCAAGTTTTTTGGGTATCAGAACTTTGATATTACACCTGACATCATAACTCTTGCTAAAACATTAGGGGGAGGGTTCCCTGTTGGCGCAATGATTGCAAAAAAAGAGGTCGCCGATATGATGGTTCCAGGCACTCATGCTTCAACATTTGGAGGTAGCCCTTTAGCGTGTAGAAGTTGTTTGGCAGTAATAGATGCAATAGAGCAGGAAAAACTACTTAATAATGTAAATGTTATGGGTAAATACCTTTATAAAAAACTTGAGTCTTTAAAAAAAGACTACAAATTTATTAAAAATGTTAAAGGGTTAGGACTTATGCTTGCAATTGAACTAAATGGACAAGGAGCCAGCATTGTTGATATATGCACACAAAAAGGGTTGCTTATCAACTGTACCCACGAAAATGTTTTAAGAATAATGCCTGCAATTACAACGAATAAACAGGAGATAGAAACAGCAATCGAGATAATCAAAGATAGTTTATCTATATACGAAAAAAGTTTGTTTGATAATAAAGTATCAACGGGCCACGAGTAAAAAAATGGAAAGAGATTTTTTGAGAATAAGTGATTTAACTAAAGAAGAAATATATAAGATTTTCAATCTTACTAAGCATTATAAAAAAGAAAGACAAAATGGTGTCTCTTCTCTACTTAAAAACAAAAATATCGGCTTATTATTTAGCAAACCTTCAACGAGAACAAGACTATCTTTTGAGATTGCTATATATGAACTTGGCGGAAATCCAATATATATGCCCGGAGAAACTACCCAGATTTCAAGAGGAGAAACAATAAAAGATACAGCGCAGGTAACATCAAGGTATCTTCAAGGGATGGTAATAAGGACGTATAAACATACAGATATTGAGGAATTTGCAAACTTTTTTTCATTCCCGGTTGTAAATGCTCTTACAGACCTTCTACATCCCTGCCAAATATTGAGCGATTGTTTCACTATATACGAGAAAAAAGGGTATATTGAAGGCACTAATGTTACCTATATAGGTGATGGGAACAATATATGTAATTCTCTTATTCTTGCAGCGGATATACTTGAGTTTAACCTAAAGGTATCTGCTCCAAAAGGTCATTATCCTTCTGAAGAAATTATAAAACAAGTTAAAAATAACAAGTTTTTAGAAATAAGTTCTTCTCCAGAAAAATTTGTCCCTGAAGCTGATATAATATATACTGATACTTGGACAAGTATGGGAGTAGAAGCAGAAACAAAAAAAAGAGAAGAAATTTTCAAGAAATATCAAGTTAATTCTACCCTTCTCTCAAAAGCAAAAGACGATTTTATGTTTATGCACTGCCTACCAGCACACAGAGGAGTAGAAGTTACTAATGAGGTAATAGATAGCACAAATTCAATTGTGCTTGACCAGGCAGAAAATAGGTTACACTGCCAGAAAGCTTTACTACATTTTTTATATTCTTAGTATTAACACAATGCGCCTGTAGCTCAAAGGATAGAGCATCTGCCTTCTAAGCAGAGGGTTGCGCGTTCGAGTCGCGCCAGGCGTACTTCCTCCACAAAACAGAACTCTAATAAGAAAGATATAAAATCCTTAACCTTGTGGTATGTTCAGACATTTCGTTTGTAACAGATTCCTAAGGTGTATGCGCTGTAGTACCAGAGTGAGTGACACCACATACGCTTCTCTTTTATGCCTTTATCTGCCGTTTTATGGCATTGCGAGGAGCGTTTTAGCCCGAATACTTTTTGAGGGATTGCAACGTGGCAACCCTCGTCTTTATCCTTATTATTTTTTGTCTTTTATTTCGTTTAAAAAGTATGTGTTTAGGAACGAATTACGAGGTGCTAACCGACGCTTTTTATCGTTGCGAAGGAACGCTTTGTGTGACTGCGGCAATCCTCGTTTTTATCCCTACTATTGTTTACCCCCATTTCCTTTTCCGCCTTCGGCGAGATTGCCACGCTAAGAGGCCCCTCCTACGCCAAGGTATACCTGCCGAAGCTTGTATTTTAGCGTATGGCTTCGGCGGGTAAGGCTCGCAAGATAAACTACAAAAGACGGAATGGGGGGGGAGTAAAAAAGGAGATTCCGGATCAAGTCCGGAATGACATACAAGGGGCGTTTCCTATTTTATCGCTCTGCTATTCATTTTTTTTAGCCTGCCAACTACCCCTCCACCGACGCTACAATACAAGCTTCGGCGGATAAACCTCATCCCATTAACTTCTCTGCAAACCCCTGAGAATTTGCTATACCTATAATTCCCCAAGGGGAGAAGGCAAAGAAAGGTAGGAACTACTTAAATTCGAGAACTCCAGCATTGTCGACCCGCCAGAGGTAACCGCCTGTCGCCACCCAGACATACCATCCGTCTTTTCGGCAACTTCCTATATTAAATTTCACTCTTTTGTTGTTCTGAGGATTTATATTTAATAAATCAAGAGGTATCTTCCATTCTGCTGTCCAATGGTTGGTATCTTTATCAATAACTACCGATTTATACTCTATATTTTCTTGAAGTTTGTTTATTACATCGGCTGGTATATTAAAAAGATTGTGTGCAACAAACCTACCATCAGGTCTACCACTAAACACAAACAAAGGACCTGTCGGTATACCTTCCTGCCACCACCAAGTATTTTGACCTATTGTACCTTCTATGGTAAACTCGTGAGGCACATAAGAAGTTTCTTTTGGTAATCCTTCCCTCCACGGGTCAGGTAGACATTCTATACCAAGGTACAAATGTTTTTCATCATAAGCTATCCATACATAACTACCAGCTGTTTCTCTCTTTATTCCTTTTATATGTTCTTCTTGAGATATTATTGAGCGACCTTTTTCTAACCCAAACCACTCTTCTTTATTTAGTATACCGTCAATTTTTATAGGGTTCACCTTTTTTGCTACTACATATTCCTTCTCTCTGCTAATTCGTTGCAACGGTGGAAATTTTGCGGACACATCTTCAACAGGCGGTTTCCAATTTGGGTTATAATGTTTTCCTGATGGAGATTTTTTTACTGGCCAGGTTGCCCTCAACTCGTCTTCATACAAACCTATATCTTCAAAAGGAACAGGACTATGTTCTGTTTTTCCATAAACAGGCGAGCCAACTCTTACAGCAAAATTAAGGTTCTCTTTATCTTTAAAGAAGAGTTCATTAGTTTCCAAATTATTGCTAACACTATTTTTATTATGGTCAAATTCACCATTAATTCTAATCATATCAGACACATTAGAGAAGATGTTATGTTGAATAAGAACGTTTTTTGGTTCACCGTAAGGTGTATGTTTCAAAGAATCTCTTATCTGAGGGTACCTTGTACTCCACGGCGGTTGACGGTAAGAAACTGCATTTAAAAGACCTGCCCACCGTTTTACACTTTTATCTTGCCTAAGAAGATAGGTCCTATTAGATTGGGCTATACCTATGTTACAGTCGGTAAAGATATTGTTCTCTATCCGTGTATCAGGTCCGTGAGTGAAGACTGCTCTTTCTGTACAACGATAAAAAACGTTACCTTCCATTGTTATTCCACCGTTCATAGCATCTATATATAGACCCGTTACCTGATGTGTTTTATGGGGTGAGGAATGTTCTGTAATGTTATGTATAAAATTATACCTAAACAGATTACCTCTATTCATTAAATATTTCGGGATAGAATACAGGTATATTGAACCAGCATCTCTTGCTTCATGAACCACATCGTATATCTCATTATATTCTACGATATGATTATTGTTTTCTACCACCATACTGTTGTGAGGACAGTCTGATATAAGGTTATGTGAAATCCTGTTACCTATACCGCTTAACCTAACAGCTGGCCTATACCCACCATCGAACCGGTTAAAATGGTGGATATGGTTATTCTCAACAATATGACCTGCCGGTATAAGTTTGTTTCTGTTACCACCGGTTATATGTACCCCGCCCTCACCAGTATCATATATATCGCAACCAACCACTATATTTCGCCATCCATCTCTCAAAACAACACCGTACTGCCCAGTATTTCTTATCTTACAACCAGCAACAAGATTATCATTACCACCATCTACCAATATACCACTTTTACAGACAGATTCTAAAGTTAAACCATAAACGATAGTATGTTCTGTCTCTTTTAACTCAATTATAGGTTCTTCAAGGGTAGAGACTATTATCTCGCTCCCCTTTATTTCATCAGGTGGATAGAAGTAGAGTTTCCCTTTCTCTCTATCTACATAAAACTCGCCTAGCATAGAAATTTCAGATAATAGGTTGTAAAAGAAGTATGGCGCACCTTTTATTACAGGCATATCATAAGCTCCATAACTTTTTGCGTGCCTTATATCTGGAGCCATAAAAACCGTTTGTGTATTGTTATCTATTTCTATTACCTGAGTATGAACCTTATTCCAAGGATGAAGAAAATACCCTGCAATCCATACATTACTCTCATCTGACCATCTTTTAGGTCTATCACCAGAATATTTGAATCTTGCTTTATAAAACACTTCTTTCTCTAAACTACTATTATTTTTATCTAATACCACATCTTCCACACGTGCAAAACCTTCGTCAGGCCAACGAGATATCTGCATAGGTTTGGTATTAAAAAAGAGTTCCATAGCACCTGCTCTATCATAATCATACTCAAACCCTCTATTCAAAAGGTTCCCATAATCGTTTATACCTAACTCTTTAAGGTCTGATACCCATACTCTATTTTTAGATTCATTTGGAAGTTGTTGTATTATTTTAGGGTCCTTAAGAGGTTTAAAATTGGTAACCTGTCTACCGCCAATTATTCGTACCTCTTCACCTGGATAACTTCTATATACTACAGGTGCCCCTTCTTTACCTGAATCTTCTTGATTAAACTTTAACCCTTCTGTTATAAAATATTTACCTCCACGTAAATATACTCCAATACCGCCTTGAGGGATACCTGTGGTCTTTTTAATAGATTTTATCTCTTCTTGGGCTCTTTTGATAGTCTGGAATGGAGAGGTTTTTGTACCTTTATTTGTATCTCTACCTTTTTGGGAAACATATATGTAATACTCTGGGCTATTGACACGTTCTATCCGTTTTTCTCTAATACTCTTTTCTCTTTCTCTATCTTTTAGCCCTTCTATATTCTCCAACCGGTCAACAAGATTTAGCCTATTGTTCTCATTTGGGTAAGAGTTGTTATCTTCTTGTTGTAACAACCTTTCGTATATACGGCGAGATTGTAGGTATTTTCTTTCAAATCGGTAGGTATCTCCTATATACATCTCTGCTTTAAATATCTGGTTTTGTGAAACACCTTTTGTTTTAATAATATCTGAGTATATTTTACGTGCTGAGGTATAATTATTCTCTTCAATATAAAGATTTGCTTGTATAAAAAGAGAATATATTCGGTAGTTTAGAGATAGGTTAGGTGTTTGTAGGATTTCGTTATAGGTCTGGTGTGCAAGAGAATACTTCTTTTCTAACCGGTAAGTTTCTGCTATGTTAAATAAAGAAAGTTGGGTAACATAGTCCAAATCTTTATATTCTTTAATTTTAAGGTACTCTTTTCTGGCTGAGTTGTAGTCACGAGACTTGAGATGAACGTCTGCTTTTTTTAATATAGATTCAACCAAAGAAGAAACATCTACTGTTTTTGTCTGCGATTGAGCGTTAAGAATGTATGTTGAAATTAAAAACAAAAATATAATAAGCAGTTTTAACTGCCTCATAGCACCTCCCAATAGTCGCAGGCGTGTTTTGTTATCTATACTAAAAAATATTTCTATTTTACTGTTAGTTGTTTAAGAGAAAAATCGTCCTTTACAACCCACCAAACATCTCCAGGAACCTCGCCTGTATTCCCTGCTTTAAGGAAAGCATTATGTAGCCCATCAATATTAAGAGACTCTACATGACCGTCCCAAAAGAGCACATTACACATCTTGTTATGCCTAAAATGAGAAAGTCCGCCACGACTGGAGACATCTCTTTTGCCGTGCCACTGCCCATCTATTGCGTACTGCATACCTACATAAGGCTTACCAGCAGTATATATAGTAGCAATTTCTGGACTAAGGACAGTATCTGATAATATAGGGAAAGTGTTTGGCATTTTTATTCTATCTGGTTTCCACCAGTCCAAAATATTTTGCCCTCTTGCACGTAACCAGTAAGGAGTTGGAACTCTAAACCCGTAGGTAGCATGGGGCAAAGCAGGGTCGTATTCGTAAGGCGGAAAACCTGGGCACACCATTATATCTGTACTATAATAACGTGGAACAAAGGCGCTTGTTTTCCAGCCCGCCCTCCAAAACCACCCATTCCAGTCCTGTGTATACATATGAAACCCAAGCCCAAGTTGTTTCATATTACTCATACATACAGCACTTTTTGCTCTTGCTCTTGCTTTACTTAATGCTGGTAGTAACATAGCCGCAAGTATAGCTATTATAGCGATAACTACCAACAATTCTATAAGAGTAAATCCTTGCTTTTTTCTTTTCATTAATTTCACCTCTCTTAAAAATCTTTTTTATATCAATATGTAGAATGTAAATCCCGTAAAGAAGTTGTGTAATCAATACCTCGACCAGAATTAGGTACTGCTTTGTGGTCTACATAATATGCATCCCTATATTGCCCACCACCAATTCCCATAGGAATGTTAACACTTGGCGCCCATTTTACGTGTCCACCAACATACAAAACATTCACACCATAAGTTCCGTGGTTCTCAAAATCTTGCAGACGTCTGCTATCTTTCCCAGAGGTAGACCATACATTTGCGGCAGCTGTGCTTGTTCCAACATAACATTTTTTGTCTGCCATAATAGCCGTATCAGGATGTGTCTGAACATTAAGGTTTAGCGCATAAGCATAAGAACAAGTACCAAGAGGTACAGTTGCTCGAACAGACCAGAGACACCCTTCTGGGGAGACCTCATCTCTTGAACTTGGGCATACTAAAAGGTTATAGTCAGTCACATACGCAGGAGTTTCTAAATCTGGGTTGCCTACTTCGTAGGTCACAGGGTCCATATCTGGTTTAAGTTGTCCTGTAAGTAAAGCAAGAGAAACGTTAGGTATAGATTCTGGGGTTTCGTGGTCGTGATAAGGAAACCATCCGCCCCAATCTTGTGCATATATATACAAAATAGTACCTAACTGTTTTAGGTTAGCAAGACACACACCTCTCCTTGCCTGTTCTCTCGCTCTTGCAAGGGCTGGTAGTAACATGCTTGCCAGTATCTTGCCAGTATAGCAATTATAGCGATAACTACCAACAACTCTATAAGAGTAAAACCTTCTTTTCTTCTCATTTTTCTCACCTCCCTTTCACTACCCTGCTTGTTAGTTGTTTTAAGTAAAACACTATTTCACAGAGAAGTAATATATTACGATTATTCTACTATTTAACACAAAAATTACATAACTATCTTAAAAAATCTTATTATATTCTACTATTTAACTTCTTTAGTTGTCAACATTTACAAATAAACCTCAAAGAATATTTAACCTACTCCCTTAATCAAAGAAGTATATGATATAATGAAAGCAACTATTATTGTAACAAAAGTAATATATAATTTTTATGGAGGAAAATATGTATAAAAAAATCAGAGCAGGGTTTATAGGATTTGGAGAAGTAAATACCCCTATGGAAATTATTGAAAATAGAACCAATGAAGCAAAAAATTTTCTTACATCTTTGGGGCTTGAAGTTGTTAGTTCTACACCTGTTACAGATTCTCCTGACGGAAGTTGCGCAGATAGAGCATCAAAAGAGTTGAGTGGAGCCGATTTTGATTTTCTGGTGGTATGTTTGGTCGGATGGATACCTACCTGGGCAGTCATTAGAACTATATCGCCTTTTAAAGATAAACCAATGTTGCTATGGGGGCTTACGGGCGGTTACGAAGATGATAGATTTGTTACTGCTGCAGCTCAAGCCGGAACAACAGCTCTAAGAAAACCTATGAAAGATATGAAGTTTAGGTTCAAATATATAGTAGATATTTTAGGTGAAAAGATGTCTTCTGAAAAGATACTTTCTTTTGCAAGAGTCGCTTACACAGAAAGACAATTAAAAACCTCTCTGGTTGGGATGGCTGGATACAGAGATATGCGGCTATATGGCACATTATATGACGCTATAAGTTTAAAAGAAAAGGTTGGAATAGAGATAGAACATTTTGAGACTATGGAACTCGGTTTATATATGAAAGAAGTTTCTGACCAAGAGATACACAAGTTGATAGATTATATGAAAGATAATTGGATATTTACAAAAGAACCTCAAAAAGAGACCTTGCATAATACAGCAAAACTATACCTTGCTTTTAAGAGAAAAATCGAAGAACGCAAGTATGTTGGAGTATCTTATAACGATGTTGACGGCATAAAAAAACTTATGAAGTTTGCGCCAGCTGGTGCTCTAACCTTACTGCACGATAAAATGAAAATTTGCTCAATACCAGAAAACGATTCAATGGGACTTGTTACTCAAATAATAACATATTTCTTGACAGGGCAAATCCCAGCCTATCTTGAGTTTTATGAATTTACTAAAAAGGGTGCCCTTATGGGTGTTCCAGATTATATCCCTGCTGATATAGTTGATGGAAAAACAACTATTTTACCAAATGCCTTTGGTAGTTTTGGAGAAGGACTACTGAATGTGTCAAAGATAAAAACAGGTAGGATGACCATCGCAAGACTCGATATTAGCGCAGGAGAATACCTGTTCCACACAACAGTAGGGAACAGTAGAGCTCCCTTAAAATGGGAAGAAGCTGGGTGGGCACAACCAGCACCACAGTTACCAAGTGTAGAGGTAGATTTTGATTTTGGAAATGAAAATTTTATTCAGAACGTATTAGGTCAACATTATATTATTTCGTACGGAGATACAACAAAAGATTATAAGACTTTTTGTGAACTGCTAAATATTAAATACCAGCAGGATTAAAGTGAATACTCAGTAGATTCCGGACCAAATCCCGACAGTCTTTATGAGGGATAAACCTCACCCCCATTAACCTCTCTGCAAACCCGTGAGGCACACTATCTGCTCTGAACGGCGTTTATTGAGGACTCACTAGCATATAGGTTCAACACCTTTCAACACTCTTTTAATCTTGTATATAATGTTTTTTAAGATAGTTCATAGAAATGATAGCGCTTTCTTTATGGGTAAAACGGCTCCTATCAAGTTCAACAGTAAAAAACTCATCATATCCAGCATCATCCAATATTTTAAAAATAGTAGGAAAATCTATTATACCTTCTCCGAGCTCTCTAAAAACATTAGCTGAATAGACCTCTACCCCCGCCTGTGTTCCTTCTGCCACTATACGAGCGCTTGTTATATCTTTAAAATGGGTAAATTTTACTCTATCAACATACCTTTTTATCATTTCTACAGGGTCACATTTGCCTGCAACAAGATGGGCTGTATCTGGACCAAATGCAACAAGGGATGGGTCTGTATTTTGCATTATAAAATCTATCTCGCTTTCATACATAACAGATGTGTTAAAATGTGGATGCAAACAAGGGATAATCCCGTGTTCTTTAGTAAGTTCTGCTATGGTATTTATAGCTTTTAGGTCGTACTCGAGTTCTTCTTTATTAGCAGGTCTACCTTTAAGCCCAGTTGCCTGCACATTCATTCTTTTAACTCCACACTCAACCATAAAGGGCAGTTTACGTTTAACATCTTCAACATCATTATCCCAATCCCCGTTAAGATGAAAATAAAAACCTATCGGCTGCGCCCCATACTCATCACACAATGCTTTAAAACCAGCCACATCATTTTCAAAAACGTTTATAGCAGCTTTTACGCTTTCAAAATAATTGTATCCAGCTTCAGTAATATCCTTAAGGGCTTGCACAAACTGTTCTTTATTTTTTGTACCCCATTGCCATACCGTATAAGCAAATTTAGCTTTTCCCATAATATTATTCTCCTTAATTGTTTATTCTTTTATTGTATAAAAAATTATTGAAGACGGTCTATCTGCTCCAAAATATATTGTGTTGTTAGCTATACGTTTTCTTCTTTCTACCCCAAGAGGTCCGCCAGTATTAGGGTTTACATCAAACCTTGGATGGTTACTGCTTGAAATATCCAACCTAATCCTATGCCCTTTAACAAACCTGTTGGCTGTTGGATATAACTCAAACTTAATTTCGTACACCTTTTGAGGAACTGCAAGTTCTTCCTTCTCAAAACCATTCCTGAACCTTAACCTTAAAATACTATCTGTAATATTTAAAGCCGCACCACAAGGATAATTTATTGAAGGAGGAAAAACATCTATAAGTTTAGCAGTAAAATCTGTGTCCAGACCATCAGTTGAAACCCAAAGATGAGCAACAAGTGGTCCGGCAACAATTATATCTTCTTTTAAAGGTTCAGTCATAAAAGATACGATATCTGCCCTATGAGAGAGTGGCAACCTGTTTTTAGGGAAAACAAATTGAGGGTCACCTTTCTGGTCAAAACCTCCATTGGGTAAAGGTATCGCAGAAAGATTACCTCCAATAGTAGGTACAGGGTCTGAAGGGTCAAAATTATATGTTATAGAACAATTTTCTGATGAGCAAGTTTTAGCGGAAAGAAGTCCGTCTGGATGTAGATAGTAAGGTGTCTCTTCTGCTTCTTCGGGTGGCCATTGGTCGGTAGTTTTCCACGTACCTCCGTGAAATATAATTTCATTACCTTTTTCCAATCCTTTACCACCACCCATTAAAAAATATTTTGCTCTCTTTTCTTTATCAATACCCGTATCTAACCCTTTAAGCCAATGGTCAAACCAACGTAGTTTAACTGCTCGCAAATCTGTTAGAGCTCCTTCTGGAGCACTCGACATTTTTCCTGACACAGCACCACATCCATTAGAATGTGTCCAGGGACCTGCAAGTATATGAACAGGAGCTTTTTGTATTTTCCCAAGTTCAATAAAATTTTCAAAAGAAGCTCTTGTGTAGGTATCATACCAACCAGCAATATAGAGAGTAGGAACATCCGCATGTACATTATAATGTGCTCGAGGACCGTACCCTGGCCGTTTCCAGTAATCATTGTATAAGCTCTGTGTAGAAATATCTATTGCCCACTGTTCGTAAGAAGGGATAAGGCTTAAAGGTGTTTCTCCTTTCCTTATAGGAAACGCCTTAACCCAATCCCATATATTGTTATACGCCTCATCAAGAGCAACTTTAATAAGAGGGTCTGCTATCGCTTCTCGGCTTGTTGAAGCCATTAAAAAAGCGTATACAAAAAACCTCATCTCTAATGTGCCGTTATGACGCATTGAAGAGTGAAAATAACTTGAAGGACCATAGGTAGGTATCATTGCTGAAAGATGGGGTGGATTAAGACTGGCAAGGGCGTTCTGAACAGCAGCACAATACGAACCACCACTTGTACCTATCTTCCCACTACACCACGGTTGAGAAGCTATCCATTCAATAGCATCATACCCATCAGGACCTTCGTTAGCAAAAGGGTAAAATATACCTTCCGATTCATATCTTCCTCTTACATCCTGCGCTACAACAATATATCCTCTTTCAGTAAAATATCTATAATTGTTTACATGGGCTTTATCATAAGGGGTTCTTACAAGAATAACAGGGAAAGGTTCTTCTATAATTTTATTATCTATTGTAGGAAAATAGATATCCATAGCAAGTTGAACCCCGTCCCTTAAAGCCATCTTTACATTGTTTTTAATCGAAACTCCATAAAAAGGTGCTGAACAAACATAACCAAATTTATTCGCGTCTTTTCTTTCCTTCGATCGATTTTCACTCATAACTAACCCTCCCTAAAACTTCTTTTACGTCTAAAATAATTTTAATAACAGATTTGACAGTCACATTGTAGTGAAAACTGTATCATATCAGAATATCTTTTGTCAAATTTACATAAAAACTGTTTTAAATCTCATATATCCCTCATCTTTTTGTTACATTTATTCATCAATCATTGACAGTTATAATAAAATAATATATCTTAAATATATACAAAATTTGCTTAACAGAATGAGGAAGAAGTTAAACAAATACACAAAAAGAGGACAAAATGAGAAAACGCACATTGTTAATCGGTATCTTTTTTTCTATTATAGTTGGTATGATTGACCCTTACTTAATGCTTAAGGGGTTATCTGGAAGGTTCTGTTGGGAATATTGGGCTCCAGCCGCTATCTTTGCTTTGTTTTTTCTGCTTCTGTTATCTTGTGTACATCGTATCTTTGAACTAAAAACCTCAGAACTTTTACTTATATTTGTAATGGCTTCAACGGCCTCCGTATTACCAAGTATGGGCTTTATTTCTTCACTTATGCCTATCGTTACTGGGCTTAAATATTTTGCATCTCCGGCAAACAATTGGCAAGAGATGCTTATCGACAGAAGCCGTCCTCTGTTAATGATACAAGACGAGAACGCAATAAAATATTTTTATGAAGGGCTACCTGGTGGAGAAAGTATTCCTTATGGTGTTTGGCTAAAACCTATGGGTTTTATACTCTTGTTTATACTTGTCTTCTCTTTTCTTAGTATTTGTTTAATGGTATTATTTAGAAAACAATGGATAGAAAAAGAGCGGCTAATATATCCTCTAACAATACTACCTCTCGAGATGGTCAAGAAAGAAAAAGGAAGCCGAATCCCCGTTCTGTTCAAAAACAAGGTTTTCTGGTTAGCGTTTTTTCTTGTATTGTTATTCTATATTTCAAACTGGTTATCTGTTGTTGCTACTGGTTCCAGAATGCTTTCTTTGAGGGGTCAAATGTTTCTATTTCGTAAAAGTAGTAGTTTTGCTTTAAACCCGTTTTTCCCCATTGTTGGACTTGCCTATCTGATACCTCGTAATGTATCTTTATCTTTATGGCTTTTTCATGTTCTTTTTACTATACAGAGCGGATTGTTAAATATAAGTGGGTTCAAACTGCCCGGTGTAAATGAAGCCTTTGGAGGTAGATCAACAGTAACCACCTTTGAAGGAGCAGGAGCAATGCTTGTGCTTGTAATTATCCTGTTCTGGAGAGCACGTAAACATCTTACAGACTGTGTAAAAAAAGCCTTTACTAACAACTGCAAAATAGATGACTCTCAAGAAATGTTATCTTACCGTACAGCCGTCTTTGGAACTATCTTAAGTTTTTTTGGTATGGTATGGTTTATGAGGTACTTTGGAATGCCTTGGTTTGCCTCTTTTATGTTTATCATATTCAGTCTGGTAGTATTCATAGGATTGGCAAGAATAGTCTGCCAAGCCGGGTTACCAGCAGCCAGAGCTCAATGTATTCCAACTGTATACACTTCATACCTACTACCGCCACACCTTATTTCTCAGCAAGGATACGTTGTACTTGGGCTTCAATACAGTTGGGCAGCCGATATAAGAACCTCTGTTATGGCAACAACAGGTCATACCCTTAAAATACAAGAGGAAGCTGGTATATCTCCAAAATTGCTTTTTGTAAGTATTATATTGGCTTTAATCTTATCTTATATATCTTCCACATGGATGCATATGTATGCTGCTTACCGTTTCGGTGCTCTTAATGTGTCAGGAGTAGGAGGAGCAAACTGGTTTTTTGCCGGCGGTATGTCTCAATTTGTAGCAAACTTTGTTATACCTAAAATGGAAACCCCTATATCAAGAGATATATTAACAAGTAGATATCTTTTTACAGCCATAGGGGCTTTCTTGATGAGTTTACTTGTAATTTTCCAATCAAAATTCCTTTGGTGGCCATTACATTATATAGGGTTCCCTATAGCTGAATCTGCCCCTTTAATATATTGGTGGTTTGCTATATTTATTGCGTGGCTAATAAAAGGCGTTGTTCTAAAGTTTGGAGGACATAATGTTTATAGAAAGAGTATACCCTTCTTTCTTGGTATGATTTTAAGTACAGTAACTTGGATAGTTATAGAGAGTGCATTAAACCTTGTTTTTAATCAAACGGCTTCAGTCGTCGGTTGGTAACCTGTTACCTTGTAGTTTTATATTGCTTAAACCAAGCAAAAACGTTATAACTGAAACAACTAAAAGGTACCGTGCTACCTCTGGTAAAATCTCGTTGGTAGGGCCTACCAGACCCCACATTGTAAAAAGAGAAGAACTTTTTAGTAGAAGTGCAAGGGTTATAAAGAACCACAAATAGACCGACAATAACCTTCTTTTTTTAGTACGAATAATAATTAAATAGATTGTTCCTATCCAGAAAAACCAAGAAAACCTCTGACACAACCCCAAAGAACTAAAATACCTAAAAAGACCAGTAAAAGGTTCAAATATTTGTGAGGTTGTTGATGGTAAAAAGGTGCTATAACCAATAACTTTAAAATTGTCGCTGTTTCTGTTCCTTAAATCGTTTATAACCATTCTTTCTCTTGTAGTCCAATCAAGTTTATCCCAGTTAGGTGAATTATAAACTGTCCAGCAAGAACAGAAATTTTTCCAACCGTGCCAATTTGTACCACTAACCATTACCAACCCTTTAAGTTTACAAAAAGATATAATCTTTTCTTGAGTTTCTCTGGTTAATGGCACAGAAGAAACACCTGTTATCTCAAAACCATCAACCCCAGCTTCAGCTAAATCTTCCATTGTAAAAGACGTTTTTCTCTCAGCCCAGTAATGAGGAACTATAACAGCACCCTTTTGTGAATGTACTGCATTTACAATATCTTTTAAACTTTCACAAGAGGATGTATCAAAATCTTCTTCAATTCCAAGTAAGTTAAGGTGAACCTTTTTATAGGAAACCTCTTCTCCTGAAACAACTAAAATATTAGGATATTTCTCTTCCAAAAGCCTTTTTTGAATACGAGGGCTACATCCTATCCAGTTATGTTCTGTAATAGCCCATACCTTAAAACCAGCGTCAAGATGCCATCTCATACTTTTTTCAGGAGTAACAAGCCCGTCATGAGAAAACAATGTATGTGAATGTAAATCCATAAAAATTTCATCTGGATTGCTTCCTTTTAGTTTACACTGATAACTGGGATATAAAATTGTATAAGCAACAATAAGAATTAAAGAAATTAAAACTACCAACATTCCCCTAAAAAACAGATATATTCGTTTGAAAAAAGTTCCCCTAATTTTAATAAACGCATATATGGTCCAAATAAGAGCAAGCCATACAACCCAAGATATTATTTGTGTTTTAGGGTTTGCCAAGGTTGCAAAATAGAAAGGAAAATCAAAAAAAGGGGTAGCCACCTGAGTTAAAAATGGATATATAAGTTTAACATTTTCTGCAGGAAGCCCTGTTACAATATTTATGATTTTTCTTGGTGTGTGAGGTAATAAAAGTAGTATAACAAGAAAGAAGAAAACTGGTAAGTAATACTTAAATTTTTTCATTATAATCTCCAAAACCAAAGTTGTTTATATCCCATAAAACAATCTTAACAAAGGTCTAATCTTTAACAGTACCCAAAAGGTGTGTCTCAAAAAAAGAGAGAACCTTTCTTTGGTACTCATCTGTAAAAGTTCTATCAAGCCCTGTATGAGTTCCCTCCACTGCCCATAACATTTTAGGCTCAGGAGCCTTTAGAAACAATCTTTCAGCATGAGAATATGGTACAAACTCATCTTGTTTAGAATGGATTATCAATATGGGCGCATATATATTATCTATCACATATTCGGGACTATTCTGAATAAAATCTGCTTTAAGTATAAGGTTCCCAAGTAATCTAGCAAGTGAAGAAAAAATATATTTAAAAAATCCCATATTCTTATAGTAAGAGGTAACCATTTCAGGGAAGTTAGCAAAAGCAGAATCTGTAACAATGGCAGATACCTCTTTATATTCACAAGCAGCTTTTATACCTACCGCTCCCCCAAGTGAATAGCCCCAAACTCCTATTTTTTTATCTTTAAAATTTTTATCAGTTTTTATAAACCTTATAAACGCTTCAACATCCAAAAACTCTTTTAAACCAAAATGGGTAATCCGTCCCCCGCTTTCACCGTGAGCCCTAAAATCAAAAAGAAGTAAAGAAAATTTAGGATATAAAAAAGAGGTAACCAGTAGAATATCCGATTTGTTTGCAGGGTACCCATGTAGGCAAATAATTACCCCTTCACTTTCATCTGAAGGTATAAACCAACCTTTCAGTTCAATCCCATCTTGTGTCTTCATAGTAATGTTGGTATATGGTAACCCATAGTCAGATGGAATACATAGGGTAGGCATTCTTGCTGGAGCAAGAGCACGCCAACCTGTTAATACAACCAAGGCAGATATTATTATCAAACCGTCTATAACAATTCTTAATAAAACTTTCATATCTTTTATTTCAACTGCTGGCTAAACTTCAGCCTTACCTTACGAAAAAAATCTATATAATTTTCGCTCCGATAATCAGGATAAGTCCACAGAAAAACCTTAAAATCGTTCCCCTGATAAAAGAGTGTTAATTCAGCATATATACCGTTTTGTAAATAGACCCGATGATAATAGTCTTTCGTTGAGAGAAGAGTTATTCTGGAAAGATTTAAGTACCCAGGGTCTATATTTACCTTTCTACCACCTGAAGATGAGATATACCTATTTTCAATTTCATTAGAAAAATATTTCCATTTGTAACAGTTGTCAGGAGAAACAGGCTGCTCAAAGGAGAAGAACCTTCTTTTAAGGTTTTCGCCCATCTCTTTAGCGTAGTAATCAGTAAAATCAAATATAAAAGGACCCGCCTCAATATCAATATTTCCAAACTCCGTAATAAGATTTTCTTTAACAGAAAAAACTGTATCTTCATCAGCATATATTATTCCGCAGAACCTCTTCACCAACACCCCTTCTTTTATTTTTCCCATTTTTATCCCTACTATCGTATCTTATTTCAGCCACCAATATAACAATTGTTTCTCTATCCACAAACTAAAAAGTGTTCATTCAAAAATTTACACAGTTTTTCATTATTGGTTTTTACCTTTTTATATATGTTACAATAAATACTCTTATACAGGCAAGCAATACAAAAAATTATCGTAAGGAGAAGAACCAATTATGGAAAAGGATACAATATGTGCTATCTCAACGCCTTTCGGAATAAGTGGTATAGGAATTATACGCCTTAGCGGGAAGAGCACATATTCTATAATAGAAAAGATATTTAAACCTAAAAAAAACTCTGCCGTAAAAGATATCCCTTCACACACAGTAACCTATGGGCATATTATAAACTCAACAGGAAAAGTTATAGATGAAGTTCTTATTACCTTTATGAGAAACCCCAAAAGTTACACAAGAGAAGATATGGCCGAGATAGGTTGTCATGGCGGGATTATAACTTTAAAAGAAGTTCTTAATCTATGTATCAAACAAGGAGCAAGACTTGCAGAGCCGGGAGAATTCACTAAACGAGCATTTCTTAATGGTAGAATAGATCTAACTCAAGCTGAAAGTGTTATGGAAATAATAAATAGCCGAACAGAACATTCTTTATCAATGTCTTTAAACAAATTGAAAGGCAGGTTATACGAGGCTCTTGAAAATATTAAAGAACAACTAATATCTCTACTTTCAGGAATTGAAGCAAAAATAAATTTTCCAGAAGAAGATGATACAAAAAACTATAATATACAACTTAGCAAGACCATAAACGATATTTTATCTGAAACAGAGAGTTTTCTTAACCAGGCTGGTAAAGGGCGAATTCTTTATGAAGGAATAAATGTTGCTATCGTGGGAAGAACAAATGCAGGGAAATCGAGTTTACTAAACAAGTTGGCAGGAGAAGAAAAAGCTATTGTTACAGAAATCCCTGGTACAACAAGAGATTCTATCCAAGAAACAATAAATATACGTGGAGTACCTATAAACATAATAGATACAGCTGGAATAAGAAATGTTAGAAGCAAAATAGAAAAACTCGGTCTAAAGAAATCTTTTGAATGGATAGAAAAAGCAGAAATAGTTCTCCTTATGATCGATGGAACAAAAAAAATAAATGATTTTGACCTTAAATTATTAAATAAAATAAGAGAGAAACCTTATATTTTAATTATAAACAAAATAGATTTACCTTTAAAAGTTGAACTCAACAACCTAAAAAAATCTTTTAATGAAGAAAGAATTATCTTATTATCTGCTTTAACTGGAGAAGGGCTACATAACCTGGAAGAAAAAATATATTCTCTTATACAAGAAGGATATGGTAAAATTGAGGATAGTAGAATATTTTTAAATATACGTCAGGAATCACAATTACGAGGAGTATATCAAAAACTTAAAACAGTTCAAGAAGACGTATATATAAAAGATAACTTAGAAATTGTTGCAGAGTATATAAACAGTTGCATAAAAGATATTGATGAACTTACAGGAAAAAATATTAACCAGGAGGTTTTAAACAATATTTTCTCACAGTTTTGTGTAGGAAAATAAAGGATATAAAATGAAAAGAATATTTATATTGATAATGTTGTTCGCATTTGCGGGTTGTGCAACATATTACAACCCTGTAACCCAAAAAAGTGAATATACACTATATTCTGAGCAAGACGAGATTGATATGGGCATAGCTGCTGACAAAAAAATGCAAGAAGAATACAAAGTTCTGGAAACTCCTGCTAAAATAAGACAGATGGGCGAAAGAGTTGCTACCGCCTCAGATAGGCCAAACCTTAAATACACATTTAGAGTAATTGAAAATGAAGAAATAAATGCTTTCGCTCTACCTGGCGGGTTTATTTATATACATTCAGGTCTTTTAAAAAAAATAGAAACCGATGATGAGTTAGCCAATATAATAGGTCATGAAATTGCACACATAGTTGCTCGAGACGGAGTTAACAATATGCAAAAATCTATTCTCTACTCAATACCATCGCAGATTCTTCTTAGCAACAGAAGCAAAGCAATACAAGAAGCAGTAAACGCCGCATTCAACGTAACTATGCTCAAATATAGCAGAAGTGCTGAATTGAGAGCTGATACGTACGGAGTAACTTACGCTTACAGGGCAGGGTATAATCCTAACGGAATGCTTTCTTTTTTCAAAAAACTACAAGATTTAGAAGGTAAGAGTAGTGCCACTCAGGTAACGTTTTTAAGAAGCCATCCAGTGGTCTCGGAAAGAATTAAAAATGTAGAAAATATCATACAAACTTTAAGATAAGAAATTATGCCCCCCATTCCTTCTTTGCAATAAACGAAGTAATTCTCAGAAGTTTGCAGAAAGAGAGATAAACCACGACAAGGACAAGGGCGAGGTTATCATATTATTAAAGTTTTATTTTGGTAACACAATACCATTTGAAGATTGGTACTTTCCAGCAAGATCTTTATAAGATTTTTCACATACAGATTCTGCACATAAGAAAACTATCTGCCCTATCCCTTCGCCAGCGTACACCTCCGCTTTAACTGGAGTAAGATTGGCTATCTGTATTGTAAGATACCCTTCCCATTCTGGTTCGAGAGGAGTAACATTAATTACTATACCGCACCTTGCATAAGTTGATTTGCCAAAACAAATCCCAAGAACATCCCTGGGAATGTTAAAAGATTCAAGACTTTTACCAAGTATAAAACTTCCAGCTGGGATGATACAAGATTTTCCTTTATATGATTCAAAATCAATTTCTTTAACCCTCTTAGGAGATACAATATCTGTACCTTTGAATACCATAAACTCTTCAGATAATCTAAAATCGTACCCATAAGAAGATACCCCAAAGGATATACCTTTCTTAACTTTTTCAGGAGAAAAAGGGTCAATCATACCTCTTTTTCCGTTTTCTATAATCCATTTATCGTTTTTAACCATACCATAATTATACCATATTACAACTCTTTATAAAACAAAAAAGTATGTGTCTATTCACTCTAGTACTACGGCGCAGACACCTTCTACGCCACAATCGGGCACTCTGAGAACTCACCCTTCTGCATAGAAGACATCTCCGAAGGGTTCAACAGGCTCATAGTATAAGAACAAAAGGGCTGAACCTTTTGTTAACAGCCCGATTCTTGCTTGAGTTGTAGTTGCACCTCGTAATTCGTGAATAGACACATACTTTTTTAACGAAAAGAAAGACAAAGGCAAGGATAAATACATAAAAGAAAGGCGTATGGGGTGTCTATTCACTCTAGTACTACGGCGCAGACACCCTCCCTTTTTTGCCTTCTCCCCTGGAGGGAGAAGGATCAAGGATGAGGGGGGCTTTTGCTTTACGCTTTTGTTGTTTACGTTACCCCCCATTCCGTCTTTTGTAGTTTATCTTTCGAGCTTTACCCGCCGAAGCCAACCTACGCTAAAATACAAGCTTCGGCAGGTATACCTTGGCGTAGGTGGGGTTTCGTAGCGTGGCAATCTCGCCGAAGGCGAAAAAGGAATGGGAGAAAATAATAAAATTGAAAATATATGGTTTTATGTTAATATTTATTATTCAAAGGAGATTGGTATATGGAAAAACTTGAGACAAAACTAAAAACAATAGAATCATGGTGGCTCGGAAAAAACACAGGTAGACCTTTATTTAAAAAGGTGTTAACTGAAGAATTACCAGTTTCATCATTAAAATGGGAAAACGAAAAAGATATACCTAACTTTGAAACCATAATAAAAAACCCTACTATACCTGATAATATTTATCTTGGTGAAGCGTGCCCTACTGCCTACCACCTATGGGGAGAACGTGGAACTCCTATGACTATGTCAGCATACCTTGGTGGAGAAGTATTATTTAGAGAAAACAGCGTATGGGTTGAACCTGTTGTAAAAGATTGGCAAGATTTTAAAATTAGGTTTGATAAAGAAAACTATTGGGTACAAATAAGTAGACAACTTATGGAAAAACAGGCAGAACTATGTAAAGGCGATTTTCTTATATCTTTACCTGACTTAGGAGACGCTCTAACCTGTATGTCTCTACTTAGAGGAACAGAAAATATGCTTTTTGATGTAATAGAAAAGCCCAATATTATAAAAGAAAAAATAAAAGAATTCACAGACGCTTGGATAGAAGCTCATACCTATTTTTATGAAGTTTATAAAACAAAACTTTCAGGAGATTGTTCTTGGCTTCTTTGGGCGCCAGGCAAAACTTATGCATGCCAGTGTGATTTTTCCACAATGATATCTCCAGACCTATTTGAAGAACTTGTAGTTTTTGAACTCGAACGTATGAAAGATTACCTTGAGTATATTATTTGGCACCTTGACGGTTTTGAGGAAGTTCGACACCTTGACATACTATTAGGACTTCCGTATATAAAATCTTTTCAGATAGCCACAGGAGCAGGAAACCCACCTTGTGCTTCAGACAAGTGGCTACCTATAATAAGAAAAATAGTTGAATCTGGAAGGACAGCATACGTATACGCTTCAAATGAAGAGGAAGTAACTACCCTTGTGAAAAACTTACCTCCAGAAAAACTTTTCATTGATGGCGGAATTCCAGGAAACAATATCCAAGAAGTAGACAATTTCATAAAAGACCTTATTACATAAGAAAATAAAATGAAAAAACAGATACCTGTATGGGTAAAAAAACGTGTATCTTTTAATGAAAGTTATAAAAATACGTTATCTCTTATAAATAATCTTTCAATCAATACTGTTTGTGTTAGTGCTGTCTGTCCAAACATATACGAATGTTTCTGTAAAAATTATGCCTCCTTTATGATACTTGGCAACAAATGTACAAGAAACTGTAAATTCTGTGGAGTTGACCATACCTTTCCAGAAAATTGTGAAATAGATACAGACGAGCCATTCAAAATTTTAGAAGCAGTAAAAACCTTAGGGATGAAGTATGTGGTTATAACCTCACCAACAAGAGACGACCTGCCAGATAAAGGAGCATCACAATTTGCTATTGTTACAAAAACCTTAAAAGAAGGTATTCCTTCTGTAAAAGTTGAGGTGCTTATACCTGATTTTCAAGGAGATAAGAAATATCTTGAAATAGTTGCTAAATCTCAACCAGACATAATATCCCATAATATAGAAACTATTGAACGACTGTATAGTCCTATAAGACCAACTTCAAATTTCAACACATCTATCTCTATCCTAAAAGAAATTTCAAACCTTGGATTTATAGCAAAATCAGGGTTTATGCTCGGATTAGGAGAAAAAGAAGATGAAATAATAGAACTTATGCACCAAATCAAGGATACAGAATGCAATTACCTTATTATTGGACAGTATCTTAAACCTTCTAAAGTAGCTTTTAAGGTAGAAGAATATATACACCCTGATACTTTCAAAAAATACGAAATAATAGGTAAACAGATAGGATTTAAAAATGTTTTCGCAGGTACTTTTTATAGGAGTTCATACCTTGCTGAAAAACTTGTCATAAACCACTAACCCCAAATAACACTATGAAAACAATACGTTTAGGTATCGGACAGATAAACCCATCAATGGGTGATATAAAAAGTAACTGTGCAAAAATTGTATCTTTTATTAAAAAAGCAGAAGAAAAGAGCGTAGATATTATCTCCTTCCCAGAACTTGCTATCACAGGATGCCCACCTGAAGACCTGCTTCTTAACCCTCAATTCATTGAAGACAATATTGGTACACTTAACCTGTTAAAAGAAGTTACTGGCGAGATTGTGGTTGTTGTAGGTTTTGTTGATAAAAAGAATCAACATCTCCACAACAGTTTTGCAGTATTATATAAGAACAGAGTAATTGGAGTATACGACAAAGTATTCTTACCTGAATATGGCGTATTTGATGAAAAAAGGTATTTTACTTCAGGTGAAAACGATTATCTTTTTAATGTTTCAGGGTTGACTTTCAAAGTAACCATCAACCAAGATATATTTCACCTAAAACAACCGGATAGGAAGGCAGAACTTGTTATAAATATTAATGCTTCCCCTTACCAGTACGGTACAACTTTAAAAAAAGAAGAAGAATTAAAAGAGTTATGTATTAAGAATAATATAAATCTATGCTACACAAACCTTGTTGGTGGGCAGGATGAACTGGTTTTTGACGGCAACAGTTTTGTATCAGATTATAAAGGTAATATTGTAAGTAAAGCGGAAGGATTTAAAGAAGAACTCCTTATTGTTGATATACCTTTAAGAGAGACAAAAGAGAAGGACAATTCAAAAACAATAAACATTCCTCTAAATATATCAGAGAAAAAGTATTCTGTAAAAGAAAAAAAATATGTTCAACCTTCAAAAGAAGCAGAGGTATATACAGCCCTAACAACTGGGTTGAAAGATTATACCTTAAAAAATAATTTTAAAAAGGCAACTTTAGGGCTTAGCGGTGGGATAGATTCTGCTCTCGTTGCAACAATTGCTGCTGACGCTTTAGGTAAAGAAAATGTGCTTGGAGTGTTTATGCCGTCAAGATATACGTCTAAAGAAACAATTGAAGATTCTTTTCTTCTGGCAGAAAACCTTGGTATAGAATTGTTAGAAATTTCAATAGAGCCAATGTTTAGTGTGTACCTTGATTCACTTAAACCCGTATTCAAAGAAAAAGAGGTTGATACCACAGAAGAAAACATTCAAGCTCGGATAAGAGGCAATATACTTTTGGCTATATCAAACAAGTTTGGACATCTTGTTCTTACCACAGGCAACAAATCTGAAATAAGTGTAGGTTATTCCACTCTTTATGGTGATATGGCTGGCGGGCTCGGAATAATAAAAGATATATATAAAACTTTCGTTTATAAACTTTCAAGATACAGAAATTCTATTAGCCCAGTTATACCTGAAAGAGTGTTAACAAAAGCACCTACAGCAGAACTAAAGTTTGGACAGAAAGACCAAGACACCCTCCCCCCTTACGAAATACTTGATTTAATTCTTATAGAATATATTGAAAAAGAGAAATATTTAAAGCAGATTTTAGAATTAGGTTTTGATGAAAATATAGTAAAAAAAGTTTTGAGAATGGTTACAAAAAGTGCATATAAGAGAAGACAAGCTCCTCCTGGGATAAAGATAACACCTAAACCTTTTAGAAAAGATGTAAGAGAATCGATAACCAATCTTTATAGTCTATAACCAACCTTATTTTAGATACATCCCCACTAAAACATTAGTTTGCTTATCTCCTTAGGATGACAAAAAACAAAAAGACTGTTTTTTTTACAAATAATATTTTGGCGGGTATAATAACTTTAATAATAGTAAAGCAAAAAAAATTTATAACTTTAACAAGGAGGGTAAAAAATGAGAAAATTTAATACACTTATATTGTTAGGGATTTGTTTATGTTTTGCAAGCACAACCTTTGCTGACCTAGTTATTGCTCAAACACTATTAAGACAGAAAAAATATAGTGAAGCAAGAGAAGAGTTCCAAAAATCATTACCCGAGCTTAAAGGAATAGAAGCAGCAAAAATTCAACTTACCATTGCCTCAACATACGCAAGAGAAAACAAATTTCTTGAGGCAAGACAAGAATATGAAAAGGTCCTTCAAATAGAAGAGGCAACAGATGATCAAAAATCTCAAGCTCTACTTGAAATAGGCGGATATTTTTGGAGATATGAGAAAAATAATGAAGGTGCAAAAGAAGCTTTTGAGAAGATTGTCGCTATGGAAAAAGCATCTGCTGTTTTAAAAGGAAGAGGACAGCTTGGAATAGCTACAGTTTTTTGGATAGAAAAAAACACAGCAGAAACAATTAAAGCCGCATTAAAAGCTCAAGAAATTGAAGGGACTGGACAAGCCACAAAACATTTTGCCATTCTTTACATCGCCAGGGCTCAAAAATTAGATAAGAACTATAAAGACGCATTAGAGAATTACTTAAAATTTATCCCTAATGAAAAGAGGATAGGGTATAAAACAGAAGCCATCCTTGCAACTGGCGAAATCTACTTAGCCCAATCAGAATACGAAAAAAGTAGAGAAGCTTTTGCAACTGTCCTTGCAACTAAAGAAGCGGGCATTTCAAATAATACAAAAAGTAATGCCCATTTTAATACTGCCCAATCCTATTTTGCAGAGAAAAACAGTGAAAAAGCTCTCGAAGAATTCAAAAAACTTATTGAAGCACCTTATGTAACAGCATCCCACAAAAGAACTGCTGAAACAAGGATCAAACAACTGGAAAAGAAATAAGCATTAGGTAAAATCTGCTTAAAAAAACTTTTATGTTCAAAGAAGGTGGCAAATATGCCACCTTTTTTGAATCAACCTTAATATATGGTTTGATACCAATCCTACATTTCAAACGTACAGCAAAAAGATGTTTCTTTAAACCACAACTTTTTTTCATTGATAGCACTCTTTTTAGACTGCCTCCACTAAACTTTATTGTATGCCACTCGTCATAATATTAAAAGCAATAAAAAACGCTCTTTATAAAAAACATTAAAAAGGAGGCAAAAAAAATGAAAATCAAAAACACCATTTTTAACAAAGCAGGAGTTGTAATTTCTCTTATATTACTATTTGTTTTCTCAACTATGGTATATGGATATGTAGAAACAGATGAAGATTATAGGTTCAGCAAAGAAGAGTTAACACAAATGCTTGCCCCTATTGCATTATATCCAGATTCATTACTTTCACAAATTTTAATGGCTTCAACCTACCCGCTTGAAATCGTTGAAGCTGAAAGATGGTTAAATAAAAATAAAGGGTTACAAGGAGATACCTTAAGCGAGGCTCTCCTTGAAAAAGATTGGGACACAAGTGTTAAATCATTATGCCATTTCAAAGATGTGCTATTTTCTTTGAGTCAAGAACTTGAACAGACAAGAAGACTTGGAGATGCTTTCCTTTCTCAAGAAGAAGAAGTTATGGAAATCATACAAGAATTAAGGAGAATGGCTTATGACAAAGGGACGTTAAAAGAAACAAAAGAACAGAAAGTAGTTGTTCAAAAAGAATATATTGTGATAGAACCAGCTAAGCCCCAAATTGTCTACGTTCCAATTTATGACCCATTATATGTTTATGGCAGGTGGATGTATCCAGCACACACCCCGTACTATTGGTATAGACCATATAATAGAATTACCGTTGTAAAGCATATATATTTTAGGCGCCCTATATCTATTAGTGTTGGATTGTTCACTTGGACCTGGTTCGACTGGCCTACTCTACGCATATACATTTCCAGAGAAAACGCTCAAAGATACCATAGACATTACTACACTCGGAGAGCACCTGCTTTTTATTGGCGTCACAACCCTTCTCACAGAAGAGGGGTAACCTATATAAACAACACAACAAGAGAACGTTTTGCGTATCCAATAAACAGGAGAAACAGGCAAAATCCAACATCCAATACATATAATAGCCCAACAAGACCAACCCCAGGAAGAAACATAGATAATTCTGGTAGGTTTGAGACAAGACCTGACAGAAACAGAACTGGTAGGGAAAGAGACGGCAGAACTCAAACGGCTCCTTTATCCAACCCACAACGTCAAAGCCCGAACACAACTTTGGAAGAAAGACAAGACAGAAACAGAAACGAGAGGGAAAGAGACGGTAGAACCCAAACGGCTCCTATATCCAACCCACAACGTCAAAGCCTTAACACAACTTTGGAAAGAAGACTAATTGGGTATGAAAATCATAATACTAACAACAAAATAACACCTACTCCTTACTCTTTACCAAGACCTTCAACAAATACAAACTCTTATAACACAACCATAAAGAATCAAAACAATTTATTTACGAACAATGGAACAAGTCAGAAAAGTAAAGATATAATATCTCGTGGAGCATCTTTGATGATTTCTAATACACCAAAAACCAACAACATAAAAGAATATAATAGTTCTAACAATTCCAGATTAAAGGATGGAATAACAAATCTTTTCACAGGGATAATTAGCAAAAATACAAGTGAAAAAACAAATTTTTTGCGTTCAAAAAGATAAGTATAAGTTAAATTTTCGTAAAAACTTTTATTAGAAGCCTAACGGAACATTATAGGTTGAGAAAAAATCATATCTACAATAGTTATTATAGCTTTCTGACCTCTATCTAAATCTGTTCCCTTATATCCTCCACCCCTATAATCGTGTAACCGGCTCATCTCTTGTACATTCATAGAAGTAAAAGATTCTGTTGTTAACGGTTGCCCTTGAAGGTGGGTACTCGGGTAAGCAAACGCTTCTACCCTTACATACTTTTCAACAATTTTACCGTTTTCATCTTTTGTTAATTTATAAGTAGCTAACTCATTATTTTCTACCAAAGAAACACCTTTATCTGTAATAAAACGTATCTGAATATTAGGTCGTTTTACTTTATCAGCCCCATCAACAGCAACTTCAATAGATTCTGGAATACCAACATTATCTTTTATTAGAGAAATTTTTGTAAACCTAAAATCACTATAATCGTAAGGGTTAACCTTCTGTTGATTCTCATCCACAGCAAGAGCCCCAATTAAACCGTAAAAAACTCCGTTTCTATAAGCCTTTGCTGCATTATGTTCTCTCTCTTGTATCGACAACCCTTCGAAAGGAGGTAACAAAAGCACATTACGACCACTCTCATAAATAAAATGATCTTTTACAAAAAAACCGAAACAGCGAGTTCCTGTTTTTAATACATCGTCCCATAATTTATAAAAACCCAGTGAAGATTTAGGTCCAAAACTACGCCTATAATTCCATATTTCTATACCTAAAACTCTCTTATCAAAATTAAGTTTTTCCAATATAGACTCGAGAGGGCCGACAGTATGATTCAGAGTAATACCACCACCGTCAGGAAAACGTAAACCCTCAATGGGGTTACCGTCAGCATCTTTAAGAGTGCCATCGAGAGCTGCTTTAAAAGCATCTTGCCAGGGACGACGTAAAGTCTGCCTTAAAATAACTCTCAAATTATCAACCTCTTCAGGATTAAAATCGAACCTTATTTTCATCTTATCTGAATCTGTTCTAATGAAAATAGTGGAACTTTTTGCAGGTATTTGTCTACCTTTTATCAAACTATCATTTGGTAGTTCATACGTTGAAGGGTTAACCTTCTGAGCTCCCTCTAATGTCAAAGAAAGGGTTGCGGCCTTTTTTCCTGATATAACCAATTGTAAATTGTATATACTTAACCAAGGCTGTTCTGAATCGTAAGCGTTTAAACCAGTAAACTCATATTCAAAAGGAGAAACCTTGTTTTTCTTGTAGTTGATCGGTACCAATATAGGAGCAGCACCTGTTGAATAGTAACTTTCAAGCACGTTAAAATGGCCAATCCCAGTAGCACTACGTTCTGCATTAGGTCCCCAAAGAGCGTCCGGATATTTCTTTCTAAAATCTTCTGATAAAGGGGCAGGAGTTGATGGATAATAGTTAGAAAAAGGTAAATGGCGAAAACCCATATTCCAAAACGTCTCTGGAGATGCACCAAATGATGGTGATCTATTGCCGTGTTGATGAGAAAAAGAATGAACATACTCAAATTTTTCCCAATCAACATCCTCATAAGGATTTAAAACTTCAATTTTTGCTTTTGGATTAACCTCTTGACACTCTAAATTATTATATTTAAACACAAAACTATTTATAAGAAACAAAAGAGTCACTGGAAAAATATTAAATTTGGACGCTTTCATGGCGCTCTCCTTTTTTGTCTAACGGTAAATTGTTGTCCACCTTGGTTGCAAAGACGGAATGGGGGAGATGTACAAAGCGAGATTCCGGATCAAGTCCGGAATGACATACAAGGGAAGTCTTCGCCTTTATATTTATGAGCATTATTTTTCATTGTTTTTTAACACAACCTATAAAACTATAAACTTCAATTTTTTCTTTTGATCAACCTCTTACAAAAAAGAATATATTACCACAAAATCAGTGAAACATTATAGGTTGAGAAAAAATCATATCTACAATCGTTATTATAGCTTTTTGACCTCTATCTAAATCTGTTTCCGTATATCCTCCACCCCTATAATCGTGTAATCTACTTATCTCTTGCACATTCATAGAAGTAAAAGATTCCGTTGTTAACGGTTTCCCTTGAAGGTAGGTGCTCGGGTAAGCAAACGCTTCTATCCTTGCATACTTTTCAACAATTTTACCGTTTTCATCTTTTGTTAATTTATAAGTAGCTGACCTATTATTTTCTACCAAAGAAACACCTTTATCTGTAATAAAACGTATCTGAATATTAGGTCGTTTTACTTTATCAGCCCCATCAACAACAACTTCAATAGATTCTGGAATACCTTCATTATCTTTTATGAGAGAAATTTTTGTAAACCTAAAATCACTATAATCATAAGGGTTAACCTTCTGTTGATTCTCATCCACAGCAAGAGCCCCAATTAAACCGTAAAAAACGCCGTTTCTATACGCCTTTGCTGCATTATGTTCTCTCTCTTGTATCGACAACCCTTCAGAAGGAGGTAGCAGAAGCACATTACGACCAGTCGCATAAACATAATGGTCTTTCACAAAGAAACCGAAACAGCGAGTCCCAGTTTTTAATACTTCGTCCCATAATTTATAAAAACCCATTAAAGCCTTAGGTCCAAAAGTGCGCCTATAATTCCATATCTCTATACCTAAAACTCTTTTATCAAAATTAAGTTTTTCCAATACATAATCAAGAGTACCAACAGTATGATTAAGAGTAATACCACCACCATCAGGAAAACGTAAGCCCTCAATAGGGTTGCCGTCAGCATCTTTAAGAGTGCCATCGAGAGCCGCTTTAAAAGCATCTTGCCACGGACGATGTACGCCCTGCCGTAAAATAACTCTCAAATTATCAATCTCTTCAGGATTAAAATCGAACCTTATTTTCACCTTATCTGAATCTGCTCTAATATGAATAACAGTAGTTTTTGCAGGTATTTGTCTATCTTTTATCTGACTGTTTTGTGATAACTCATACGTTAAAGAATTAACTCTCTGAGCTCCCTCTGCTGTTAAAGAAAGAGTAGCACCTTCTTTCCCAGATATAATCAATTGCAACCGGTATATACTTAACCACGGTTTTTCCGAATCGTAAGTGTTTAAACCAGTAAACTCATATTCAAAAGGAGAAGACTTATTTTTCTTGTAGTTGATCGGTACCAATATAGGAGGAGCACCTGTTGAATAATAACTATCAAGCACATTAAAATGGCCAGCCCCAGTAGCACTATGCTGTTCTGCATTTGGTCCCCAAAGAGCATCTGGATATTTCTTTCTAAAATCCTCTGGTAGAGGAGCAGGAGTTGATGGATGATAGTTGGAAAAAGGTAAATGGCGGTAACCCATATTCCAAAACGTCTCTGGAGATGCACTAAATGATGGTGGTCTATTGCCGTGCTGATGAGAAAAGGAATGAACATACTCAAATTTTTCCCAATCAACATTCTCATAAGGATTTAAAACTTCAACTTTTGCTTTTGGATTAACCTCTTGACACTCTAAATTATTATATTTAAACACAAAACTACTTATAAGAAACAAAAGAGTCAATGGAAAAATATTAAATTTGGACGCTTTCATTGCTCCCCCCTTTTTTCTCTAACGGTAAATTGTTGTCCACCTTGGTTGCAAAGATGGAATTGTAGTGTTTATTGCCTTCACCTACCAATTTTTCCATCCTGAACTTGTTTCAGAATCTCTAACTCAACCCAAATTAAACTCAGTGAAACATTATAGGTTGAGAAAAAATCATATCGACCACAGGAATAGGTGCAGGATTTTTTCCGTCATACTTATATATCCCACTATACCCTCCCCCAATAAAATCGTGAATTCTATATATCTCCATAACATTCATTTTAGTAAACTCTTCAACAGTTAAAGGTTTTCCCTGTGAATGAGTCGAAGGGTAGGCAAAAGCTTCCACTCTAACATATTTTTCAGTTATTTGCCCTTCGGCATCTTTTGTCAGTTTGTATGAAACCTCAGATAAATTTTTAACAAGAGAAACGCCTTTATCTGTAATAAAACGTATTTGCACATTAGGTCGTTTTACTTTATCAGCCCCATCAACAGTAACTTCAATAGATTCAGGGATACCTTCCTTATCTTTTGTGAGAGAAATCTTGGTAAACCTAAAATCACTATAATCGTAAGGATTAACCTTCTGTTGATTCTCATCCACCGCAAGAGCTCCCATTAAACCATAAAAAACACCGTTTCTGTACGCTTTTGCTGCGTTATGTTCTCTCTCCTGTATAGATAAACCTTTGGAAGGAGGTAACAAAAGCACATTACGACCACTCTCATAAACAAAATGGTCTTTCACAAAAAAACCAAAACAGCGAGTTCCTGTTTTTAATACATTGTCCCATAATGAGTAGAACCCCAATGTTCCTCTCGGACCAAACCCTTCATGCTGGTTCCATATCTCTATGCCTAAAACTCTCTTATCAAAATTAAGTTTCTCCAATATAGCGTTAAGAGGGCCAGCAGTATGATTAAGAGTAATACCACCGCCGTCAGGAAAACGTAAACCCTCAACAGGATTCCCGTCAGCATCTTTAAGAGTGCCATCGAGAGCCGCTTTAAAAGAATCTTTCCACGGACGATGTACGCCCTGCCTAACAACAAATCTCAAATCATCAACCTCTTCTGGATTAAAATCGAACCTTACTTTCACCTTATCAGAATCTGTTCTAATATAGATAGTAGCGCTTTTTGCAGGCATTTGTCTATCTTTTATAAGGCTATCATTTGGCAACTCATACGTTGAAGGATTTACCTTCTGAGCTCCTTCTAATGTCATAGAAAGAGTTGCACCTTCTTTTCCTGATATAATCAATTGCAACCAGTATATACTTAACCAAGGTTTTTCCGAATCATAAGCGTTTAAACCAGTAAACTCGTATTCGAAAGGAGAAACTTTGTTTCTCTTGTAGTTGGTTTTTGCCACGATAGCCCCACCTGTTGAATAATAACTATCAAGCACGTTAAAATGCCCAACTCCGGTAGAATTATGCTGTTCTGCATTCGGGCCCCAAAGAGCATCTGGATATTTCTTTCTAAAATCATCTGGTAAAGGCGCAGGACTTGACGGATAGTAGTTAGAAAAAGGTAAGTGACGGTAACCCATATTCCAAAACGTTTCTGGAGATGCACTATATGACGGCGGCCTGTTGCCGTGCTGGTGAGAAAAAGAATGAACATACTCAAATTTTTCCCAATCAACATTCTCGTAAGGATTTACAACATTAATTTTTCCTTTTAGATTAACATTCTGACACTCTACATTATTATGTTCAATCACGAAACTTGTTAGAAATAAGAAAATTACCGGTAAAAGGTTAAATTTAGTCACATACATTATTACCCTCCTTTCCTTCCTTGCCAAAACTTTTTGGCTTAACAACAATTGTAAACCTTTCTTTTTTCTTTAATGTTTGTTATATATTAAACTGCACTTTTTTTACTGTCAATTTTTTCATATCCTTTAATACAATTTTTACCTAAATAAGATTTCATTATTAGGTTGACATATCTATTTATAATGGGTAAAACATAATTAAAATGGATATCAGTAAAGCGAAAAATATCGTTATAGTGGTAAATGACCGGCGACACGAAGCTGAGTTTGTTGAAAAAACAGCCGATAACCGTATTGTTTTTAAGGTTTTAGAGAGAGACCATCCTTATATAAAAAGCAGAACCGGTCATAGATGTCAAGTATTAATGACAATAGGCGATGGAATAAAAGAACAAAGATTTTTCGTGGAAGGAAGAATTAGTTCAGAACGTTCAGATGTTGCTTTAGTATGGATGGCTACAAACCTTATGCTTGACCGTAGAAAAGAAGAGAGGTTTAATATCCTACCTGTCTACGCAAAATTAGAAATAAAAAAGTTTTTTAGGGTAGTCACAATACCTGCCAATATCACAAACATAAGTAAATCTGGGGTTGGATTACAAACACATATACCACTTGCAGTAAATAAAACCTACAACCTCGAAACAAAGTTTCGTTGTAAACGTGTATTAGAATCATTCTCTGCGTCCTATACAATACGGTATATTCTTAAAAAAGGTACTGTATATCTAAACTCCTGCACTGCTGGTGGGGAGATTGAAAAAACTTCATTAACTCGACAAAATATTAAAGTACTAAATGAATTCTTAAAAAGTTTAGAAAACTAAGCTATAAAAAACTCTCAAATAATTGAGCATTATTTATCCCTGCACTTACCAACTTTTGACGAATAATACAAATCTTAACGTTAATAAAAGTCAACCAAATAGAGTAAAATCGCCTTTACTTACAAATTTTATTTATACAAGATAACCACTTTATGGACACCTGATGAAAAAAGCCAAAAGACAAAAACTGCGGAGGGTATTGAAGAACTGGAGAGCCACCTCGCGGACTTGAACCGCGGACCTGAGCATTACAAGTGCCCTGCTCTGCCACTGAGCTAAGGTGGCTTAAACGTTTGATAATTCTATCTTTACAACGATTTTTAATTTTTCAATTTCAATTGATGTTACTAAAATATTACTATTCTTAACCAAATCAACACGAAAATCTTATACAACATTATACTATTTTTTTACAGAAAGTTCAACATCTCAAAATTACCTAATTAAAAATTTATACAAAATTAGCTTATTTTAAGAAATTTTTGTGTCAAAACAATAAAAAAATAAAAATAAAAGATGATATTCATTCTATTTTTTACACAACCTTACTCATTCTTTTACTACTAACTGTTATCTTTTCTTGCTTTAGCCACACAGTTGTGACAATATTTCCACACTTTCGGACCACTTACATTAAAGTATCAATAGTAGTCATTTTATTTATCTATTGACAAACAAGTATTTATAAGGTACAATTATTAAAGTAGTCAATAAAGGTGTCACATAAAAATCAACAATATTATTTTGGCTCCACCACTAACTCATTTTAAAAATTGGAAAAATAGAGGGATATAAAGGTAAGGATTACAAATTTAACACATTATAATAAAAAGGAGTATGAAATGGACAGAGCATATTTAGAAATATTAAGTTCGTGCGAAGAGGTAGCAAAGAAGGTAGCGAGGGGACCT
>JALNXB010000005.1 GCA_023230585.1 bacterium | reverse complement strand
GGAAGTAGAACTTATATATCCTATTGCATTAGAGAAAGGTCAGAGGTTCGCAGTTCGTGAAGGTGGAAGAACTGTTGGTGCAGGCGCTGTTACAGAAATTATTACATAAAATTAGAATAAAGGTTGCTTTTTTCAAAAAAAAAAGGTATAATATTATTTTTGTAGAAAGTGAAACAATAAAATAAACAAAAAAGAAGGCAAAAATGAACAACAAAAGAATCCGTATAAAACTAAAATCTTTTGACAGCAGACTTCTGGATAAATCTGTGGAAGAGATAGTAGAACTTGCGAGAAGATCAGGCGTGAAAATTGTGGGACCTATTCCTCTACCTACTAAAAAAGAGATTTATACTGTACTAAGATCTCCTCATGTAAACAAAAACAGTAGAGAACAATTTGAAATTAGGATTCACAAAAGACTTATAGATATTATGGATTCAACTGCAAGGACAGTAGACTCTTTGGGAAAACTAAATTTGCCTGCTGGCGTAGAAGTTGAAATGAAACTTAATTGAGGGGAAAATGAGTATAGGGTTAATAGGTAAAAAAATAGGAATGAGCCACATTTTTGGTCCAACAGGTGAGGTTATACCTGTAGTGGTCGTTGAAACAGGACCTTGCTACGTGACAGGTATCAAGAATAAAGAGAAAGATGGATACACATCTGTTCAACTCGGCTATAATGAAGTTTCAGAAAAGAAACTGATTAAGCCACTACTCAACTTTTTTAAGAAGAACAATCTTCCATTATGTAGAATGTTAAAAGAGTTTAGGTTAAAGGACGAACAATCTTTGCAAAATATTGAGATTGGTCAAAAATTAACCGTAGATATCTTTAAAGAGGGAGATTTTGTTGATGTAACAGGAAAATCTATAGGTAAAGGTTTTCAGGGTGTAATGAAAAGACATAATTTTAGAGGTGGACCATCAACTCACGGTTCAATGTCTCATAGGGCGCCTGGTTCAATTGGCGGAACAGATGCAGCAAGAGTTTTTAAAGGCAAGAAGATGAGTGGGCATATGGGAAATAGAAAAACAACTGTCCAGAATCTTCAAATAGTAAAAATTATTCCTGAATCCCATCTGATTCTTATTAAGGGGGCAGTACCAGGTAGCGTTGGAAACTACATTATTATCAAAAAAGCGTTAAAAAAATAACATCTAATTAAGGTTTGAAAAATGAAAAAAATACCAGTTTACAATATTGAAGGTGAAATTATCTCCGAAGAATCTGTTGCAGCGGAAATTATTGCACCGCCTCTAAACAAGGCAGTTATATACTATTATGTCAAAGCTTACCTTACTAATCAAAGACAAGGTACTGCCTCAACAAAGACAAGAAGCGAAGTTTCTGGCGGTGGCAGAAAACCTTGGAGACAAAAAGGTACCGGGCGAGCAAGAGTAGGGTCTATTCGAAACCCTTTATGGAGACATGGAGGAGTTGTATTTGGACCTAAACCAAAGGAATACGTTGAAAAACTCCCTAAAAAAGTAAAAGCTAAAGCATTACAAGAAGTTTTGAGAGATAAACTGAAAGAAGATAAAGTTGCTCTATTTGTTAGGGGTGAAGTTAAGGAACCAAAGACTTCAATCTTTTCATCTTTTTTGAAAAAAACTGGTTTTGAGAAGGATAAAATTCTTTTTGTTCTTAATAAAAGCAATAAAGAAAATGAAGCTTTGGTAAAGTCGATTAGAAATTTAAACTTAGTTGAGTATGATTATTCTGACCAACTAAACGCTTATGAAATAATTAAAGCAGACAGAGTTATAGTAGAAAATGAAGTATTTGGGACTCTTATGCAATATTTGGGAGAAAAAAATGGCAGTTGAACATTTTAAGATCGTAAAATTTCCTATTGTTACCGAGAAATCAAATGATGTAATAGCATTAAACAAATATACTTTCTGTGTTGATAAGAAGTATAATAAGATTGAAATTAAAAAAGCAGTAGAAACTATTTATAATGTAAAAGTTGTGGATATTAATGTTGTTAATATGCCAAAGAAAAAGAAAAAGTATAAATTTAAAATTGAGGGATATCGACCCGGCTATAAGAAAGCTATAGTTACTCTTAAGGAGGGTGATCAAATTGCCATTACGTAAATTAAAACCTGTAACTCCAGGACAAAGACACGCTGTACTACAAGATTATTCTGAAATTACTCGAGATAAACCTGAAAAAAAATTGGTTGTAGGTCTTAAAAAGACAGGAGGTAGGAATAATCAAGGTAGAATCACTTCAAGACATAGAGGTGGCGGTCATAAACGGCTTTATAGAATTATTGATTTTAAAGGTAGGTTAAATAAGGAAGGTAAAGTCGTTAGTATAGAATACGACCCAAACCGTTCAGCAAGGATAGCTTTGGTTGTTTATGCCGATGGTATAAAAAGTTATATTATAGCTCCAGATAGTTTGAAGGTAGGTGCAAACGTTAAGTGTGGTGAAGAGGCTGATGCTAAACCAGGTCACAGATTAATGCTTAAAGATATTCCCGAGGGTTTTCAGATATGTAACATTGAAACTGTACCTTTAAAAGGCGGGAAACTTGTTAGATCTGCAGGCACTTTTGCTACATTAATGGTTAAAGGTGAGAAATATGCACAGATAAAACTTCCTTCTGGGGAGGTAAGGTTGTTTGCTTTAAATTGTATGGCAACAATCGGGCAGGTTAGTAACCCTGAATATAAGTATATATCTCTCGGTAAAGCTGGGCGTAGCCGTCGGCTTGGTAGACGTCCTTCTGTGAGAGGAGTAGCAATGAACCCTATTGACCACCCACACGGTGGAGGGGAAGGAAAAAGTAAAGGTCATCTATCTCAGAGTCCTTGGGGATGGCCAACAAAAGGTTATAAAACTCGAAAGAAAAATAAACCATCAGATAAGCTTATAGTACAAAAAAGAAAGAAATAAACAGGAGTAATCTAAAAAATGAGATCTAAGAAAAAAGGTCCCTTTATAGACCCTAAGTTATTAAAGAAAGTTGAGAAAATGAGAGAATCGGGAAAAAAGGAAGCGATAAAGACCTGGTCAAGAGCTTCAACTATTATTCCTGAGTTTATTGGGTATACTTTTGCAGTCCATAATGGACGGACTTTTATAAATGTTTTTGTCTCAGAAAATATGGTAGGACATAGACTTGGTGAGTTTTCTCCAACACGTACTTTTAGGGGACACGGAACTCATACGGAAAAGACGAGAGAGAAAACATAAAGGGTAACTTTCGGAGGGATAAATGGAAGCAAGTGCACGTTCTAAATATATAAGGCAAAGTCCGACAAAGTTGCGAATAATTTCGGAGTTGCTTGTTGGTAAAAATGTTGATGAGGCGTTGAGTATTTTGGATAGCCTCCCTAACAAAGGTACATTAACTTTAAAAAAGACTATAAATTCAGCTCTCGCTAACGCTAAACAGAAGAAAGATTCGGTTGACAATTTTAAAATTAAAACCATTTCTGTAGACGAGGGACCTTCTTTAAAAAGGTTTAGAGCCGCTACTATGGGCAGAGCTGTTACAATAAAGAAAAGGATGAGTCATCTTACTGTTGTGTTAGAAGACAAATCAGAACCGGGAGCAGAATAAAATGGGACAAAAGGTTAATCCTATTAGTTTAAGATTAGGCATAGTTGAAGGATGGAGAGGAAATTGGTTTGCTAATAAGAAAGATTTTCGAACGATGCTTCAAGAAGATAGTATGATAAGAGGATATTTTGATAAAGAATTTAATAAAGACGAATCCAAACGAGGTGCAGTTACAGATATCTATATAGAGAAGGTGTCTGATAGAATAAAAATTAAACTGTTCTCTGCCAGGCCAGGAGTAGTGCTTGGAACAAGGGGTTCAAATATCAATAGAATAAGAGATGAACTTAGCCAAATCTTAGGCAAAAAGAAACAGGTATCAATAGATGTAATTGGAGTCGAACATCAAGGTCAGAGTGCTCAGTTTCTCGCTGATACGATATCTGTTCAACTTGAAAAGAGAATGCCACATAGACAAGCTATAAAAAAAGCTATAGCTGCTGCTCTTGAATCAGGTGCAAAAGGTATTAAAGTCAAAATTAGTGGTAGAATTGGTGGAGCTGAAATTTCCCGTTCTGAACAATATAAAGAAGGTAAGGTGCCGCTACATACCTTGAGAGCAAAAATTGATTACGCAAAATCTACTGCTTTTACAAGGTCTGGAACTGTAGGATTAAAAGTTTGGGTTTATACTGGTGAAGTTTTGGAAAAGGAGAGTAAAGATGCCGTTGATGCCAAAAAGAGTTAAATATAGAAAAGCTCATAGAGGAAGACTAACAGGGAAAGCATCCAGAGGAAATTCTCTTTTTTATGGAGACTTTGGATTGCAGGCAACAGCACCAGCTTGGGTCACAAGTGCTCAGATAGAAGCTGGTAGGGTTGCATTAGTTCACTTTTTAAAATCGAGAGGTAAAATTTGGATACGTATTTTCCCAGATAAACCTATCTCAAAAAAACCTGCAGAAACAAGAATGGGTGGTGGCAAGGGTGATGTTTCTCATTGGGTTGCTGTTGTTTTACCTGGTAGGATTATGTTTGAAATAGCAGGTGTTTCTGAAGAACTTGCAGTGGAAGCTTTAAGAAGAGCTTCTCATAAATTCCCTAATAAGACAAAGATAGTAAAAAGATATACGATATAATTGCGAGATATTAAAATGAAAAAAGAAGATATAAAAAAATGGCGTGAATCTACTGCAGAAGAGATAGATTTAGAGATTAAAGATTTGGAAGAAAAACTATATAAATATAATCATCAGTTACATATAGGTCAGTTGAAGAATTTTTCTGTAATTAAAAAGGCAAAAAGAGATATTGGAGTTTTGCATACCCTTAAAAATGAGAAGCATTTATCGGGAGCTAAAAATGGAGTTAAGACAAGTAAAGAGAGTTGAAAAAACTGGGAAGGTTGTCAGTGATAAAATGGAAAAGACTCGTATCGTGTTGGTTGTAGATAGAGTGAGGCACCCTTTTTATAACAAGTTCGTAAAGAAGGCGACAAGGTTTATGGCACACGACGAAGCAAACCTTACAGTTGAAGGTGATATTGTGAAAATAGTTAAATACAGGCCATTAAGTAGGCATAAATGTTGGAAAATTAAAGAAATATTAGAAAAAAGAGAGAGGGGAGAAAATGGTGCAGCTCAGGTCAGTTCTAACGGTAGCTGATAATACAGGCGCTAAGAAGGTTATGGTCATAGGTATTGTCGGAAGTTCAAGAAAGAGGTATGCTCGCATTGGGGATATAGTAACAGCAAGTGTTAAAGACGCTATTCCTGATGGTGTTGTTAAGAAAAAAGAGAAGGTTAAAGCAGTTGTTGTTAGAACGGCTAAGCCTTTAAAGAGGTCTGATGGCTCTCAGATAAAATTTGATAGCAATTCTGTTGTAATTATTGATGCTGATAAAAATCCAAGAGGCACAAGAGTCTTCGGTCCTGTCCCAAGAGAGTTGCGGGAAGGCAATTTTACAAAAATTATTTCACTGGCGCCGGAGGTGTTGTAATGAAATTTAAACTTAGTAAAGGAGATTTTGTTCAGGTTATTCATGGAAAAGATAGAGGTAAAAAAGGTAGAGTATTAAAGATAATGCCTTTAGAAAAAAAAGTCCTTGTTGAAGGTATAAATTTCGTCAAACGACACTCAAAACCAACATCTGCTGATAAACAGGGTGGAATCATTCAGATGGAAAAACCGATAGATATTTCCAATGTGATGTGTTTTTGTATGAAATGCAGTAAACCAACAAGATTAAAAATCAGAATGCTTAACGATGGGTCTAAAGTTAGATATTGCCAAAAATGTAATGAAAATATCGAGGTTAAATAAAATGGATTCAAGATTAAAAAAATATTATAAAGATGATGTTATTCCAGAAATAATGAAGAAATTTGAGTTGAAGAACTCTAACCAGGTTCCAAGGCTTGTTAAGATTGTTCTAAATGTTGGAGTTGGAAAAGATAATAAAGATCCAAAGATTCTTGAAAATGCACAAAAGGAGTTATCTTTAATAACAGGTCAAAAACCTGTTGTCACAAGAGCAAAAAAAGCTATAGCAGGTTTTAACCTGAGAAAAGGAGATATTTGTGGAGTTTTTGTTACATTGCGCGGTGAGCGTATGTATGAGTTTTTGGATAGATTTATTACCGTAGCTTTACCGCGAGTTAGAGACTTTAATGGATTGTCTCCTTCTTCTAATGATGGTAAAGGAAGTTATACAATAGGAGTTAAAGAACAGGGCATATTTCCCGAGATAGATTATAATTCAATTTATAAAGTTAAAGGAATGAATATTACTATTGTTACGAATGCTAAAAACAAGGAAGAGACTCTGGTTCTTCTAAAAGAACTTGGGTTGCCCATAAGGGAGGAACAAATTGGCGCGTAAATGTTTTTTTGAAAAGATGAAAAAGGAGCCTAAATTCGCAGTTAGAAGAAAAAACAGGTGTTGGAGATGTGGGCGACCGAGGGCTTATTTGAGAAAGTTTGGTATTTGCAGGATATGTTTTAGAGAACTTGCATCAAAAGGAGAGATACCCGGAGTAAGAAAAGCCAGTTGGTAGGAGGATTAAATATGACAATGACAGATACTGTAGCTGATATGCTGACAAGAATTAGAAATGGTAACCTTGTTTCTAAGCCAGAAATCTTGGTTCCTTATAGTGTGTTTAAGGAAGAGATTTTAAAGGTGATGAAAGAGAATAGTTTTATTAAAAATTACGAAGTGCTTACTGAAGGTCCTAAAAGATTAAAAGTTGAACTTATCTATCATTCAGAAAACAGTAAAGGTATTACAGAAATAAAAAAGGTAAGTAAACCCAGTAGCAGAGTGTATGTAACTAAAGATGAAATTCCAGTGATAAAAAAAGGTAAAGGAATTGCTATATTATCTACTTCTAAAGGTATTCTTAGTGATGAAAAAGCAAGAGAATTGGGAGTAGGTGGAGAGTTTCTTTTTTATGTATGGTGAGGTATAAAAAATGGCAAGATTAGGAAAAAGACCGGTTGAAATACCAAGCAGTGTGAAGGTTGCTGTTGTTGATAATATGATTCAAGTTGAAAGCAGTAAAGGTAAAATGGAGCATGTTATTTTTCCTTTTTTAGAGATAGTTGTTGAAGAAGGGAAAATATATGTTAAGAACTCTGTTCAGGAAAAGGAAAAAAAGTTATATAGAAAAACTGAAGCCTTCCAGGGTTTGTTAAGAAAGTTGATTATAAATATGTTTGTTGGGTTAACAGAAGGGTTTGAAAGAATTCTTGAACTGAACGGTGTTGGGTATAAGGCTGAGGTTAATGGAAATAAATTGATTCTTTCTGTTGGATTTTCTAATCCAGTTGAAGTAGATATTCCAGAAGGTATCTCAGCAGAAGTTACAAGAAATACAATAATAATACTTAAAAGTATGGATTTACAGAAACTTGGGAATTATGCTGCAACAATAAGGAAAATTTCTCCACCTGAACCTTATAAAGGTAAAGGAATCAGGTATAGAGGAGAATATGTAAGGCATAAGGCTGGGAAAACCGGTGTAGGAGCTGCTCAATGAGACTAAATAGAGAAGATAAAAGAAAGAAGAGACATTTAAGTATAAGAAAAAAGATTAGAGGAACAGAAGAGCGTCCAAGGGTTGTTGTGTATAGAAGCCATTTACATATATATGCTTCTGTTGTAGTTGACGAGATTTCTTCTGCCAGAACATTGCTAACAGTTTCAAGTTTAACTGACGAAGCTAAAGGTGATTTTTCTGAGAAAATTAAAGGCTCCAATGTTGAAGGCGCTAAAATAGTAGGAACTCTGCTTAGCAAAAAATCTAAAGAGAAAGGTATTGAAAAAGTTGTATTTGATAGAAATGGTTATCTTTATGCAGGGCGTGTTAAGGCGCTTGCTGATGCTGCAAGAAAAGGAGGTCTGAAATTTTAATGAGAAAAAGGCAAATTGAAGAAGATGTATCACAGATAAATCAAGTTGTTGTTGAAATTAGAAGAGTTACTAAAGTAACAAAAGGCGGTAAAAATTTAAATTTTCGTGCTCTTGTTGTTGTGGGCGATAAGAATGGACAAGCTGGCTTTGGTATAGGTAAAGCAAATGAAGTCCCTGAAGCAATAAGAAAAGCTATTGAAAAAGCAAAAAAGAGTATGATAACAGTTCCAATCAATGAGACGACAATCCCTTTTGACGTAAGTGCAAAATATGGTGCTTCAAGGGTTATTTTGAAACCAGCTTCTAAGGGTCATGGCATGGTTGCAGGTAAAACTATGAGAGCTTTCCTTGAGGTTGCTGGAATAAATGATATTACTAGCAAATGTCTTGGTTCCACAAATCCCGTGAATGTTATTGGCGCTACGGTAAAGGCTTTGTCAAAACTTAATGTTTCAAGTGAAGGAGAAATAAATGAAGTTACATGAAATTAAACCACCTATGGGCTCAAGACATAGTAGGAAAAGAGTTGGAAGAGGAGACGCTTCAGGACACGGTGGAACATCCACTCGTGGGCACAAAGGTCATAAAGCAAGAAGCGGTTTTTCTCGTTCTTATAATTTTGAAGGTGGGCAGATGCCATTGGTTAGAAGATTACCTAAGAGAGGATTTACTCATATTAAGAGATACCTTGTAGAGATAGTCAATCTTTCTCAACTTGAATCAAGGTTTAATGATAATGATATAATAAATCCTGAAAGCTTATTAGCAACTCAGCTTGTAAAGAAAGGAGATTATATAAAAATTCTTGGTAGTGGTACCTTTAGTAAAAAGTTAGAGGTTTCAGCCCACTCCTTTTCAACGCAGGCAAAAGAAAAGATTGAAAAAGCTGGCGGTAAAGCAATAGTTATAAAAGTATAATCAAAATTTTGAGTAAGAGATATAGGTTTTTAAAAAGTATTAAATTAATTAAATTATATAAGGTGGAAAAATGTTAAATGGCTTTAGGGATAGTTTTAAGGTGCCAGATTTACGCAAGAAGATTTTGATTACAATTTTTCTTGTTTCAGTTTATAGATTAGGTTGTTATGTCCCTTCTCCTGGGATAGACGGTAGAGCTCTTAACCAGTTTTTTGATAGAGTTCCAAACACAATTTTTAACCTTGCTGACCTTTTTTCTGGTGGCGCATTAAGTAATGCAACTATTTTGGCTCTTGGAATTATGCCTTATATAAGTGTTTCCATTATTCTTGAGTTGCTTACTTCTGTCCTCCCTTATTTTGAAAATTTGAAAAAAAGTGGTGCTGAAGGACGAAGGAAATTAACCCAAATAACAAGATTTGGCACGGTTGGGCTATGTGTTTTTCAGGGGTATGCAATAAGTATGTGGCTGGAGAACCCTGCTCATTTTGGAGATATAATGGTTGTGCCAAACCCTGGGTTATTGTTTAGGTTTACTACTGTTGTAACTCTTACTACTGGTACGATTTTTCTTATGTGGCTTGGGGAACAGATTACTGAGAAAGGTATAGGTAATGGAATTTCTCTAATAATTAGTGCTAGTATTCTATCAAGGATGCCTGTCGGTTTTCACAGAGTAGCAGAACTTTTTAGAGCCCGTGAAATCAACTTTCTTGCTATACTTATTATGGTAGTTCTTATGTTTCTTGTTGTAGCTTTTGCAATTATTATTAACGAAAGTGAAAGAAGGGTTCCTGTTCAGTATGCAAAGCGGGTTGTAGGTAGAAAAGTTTATGGGGGGCAGTCAACCTACCTGCCAATAAAATTGAATCAAGGAGGAGTTATTCCTCTTATTTTTGCGATATCAATATTAACTTTCCCTGCAACTATAATGACTTTTTCTTCAAATAGGGTTTTGCAGACTTTAGCAAAATTTCTTTCACCTGCGCAAGGTGTTGGGATGGTTTTATATGCACTTTTGACAATATTTTTCTGTTATTTTTATGCAAGTATTATCTTTAACCCAGACAATATAGCTGAAGATCTAAAAAAATACGGAGGTTTTATACAGGGTATAAGACCAGGAAAATCTACAGCTCTTTATCTTGAAAAAATTTTAAATAGATTGACGTTGCCTGGAGCCTTAATGCTTACAGCTATTGCATTGTTTCCGTATATAATGATGATATTTTATAGAAAAATACCTTATATGGTAGCCAGCTTATTTGGTGGTGTTGGTCTTTTGATTGTAGTTTCAGTTCTTCTGGAGACAATCAGGCAGATAGAATCTCACTTGCTGGTGAGACATTATCAAGGGTTCATAAAGAAAAGTAAAGGGAGATAATGAGAAAAATTTTTATTCTGCTGGGACCTCCAGGTGCAGGGAAAGGGAGTGTTGGTGAAGTAATATCTGAAATTCTTGAGATGCCTCTTATATCAACAGGAGATCTTTTAAGGAAACACGAAAATGAAGGCACCCCTCTTGGAATAAAAGCTAAAGCATTTATGGATTCTGGTGAATTGGTTCCAGATGAAATTGTTATCAAGATGCTTAAAGAGAGGATATCTAAGGATAATTGTAAAGAAGGCTTTATACTTGATGGGTTTCCAAGAACCTTAACACAAGCTGAAATGCTTGATAATCTTATCAAGGAAGATGATGAGGTAAATGTTTTTTATTTAAAAGCTGAAGATGATTTTCTTGTAAATCGGCTCTCAAATAGAAGGGTGTGTGAGAGTTGTGGTAAAATATACCATCTGGTTAACCACCCTCCCATCAAAGAGGGCGTTTGCGATATATGTAAGGGCAAGGTTGTGCAAAGGAAAGATGATACCGAAGAGGTTATAAGGAAACGTCTGGGAATTTATAAAACTTTAACAGCGCCTCTCATTGACTATTATAAGAATAAAGGGTATTTCCATATTGTTGATGGTGAAACTAATGTTGACTTTATGATGGACGAAATCAGAAAGATTATGAAATGGTAAAAACGAATAAAGAGATTGAAAATATTCGTATTTCTTGCATAAAATGTAAAGAAGTACTTAGAAAGCTCGGAAATATCTTAAAATCTGGTTTAAGTACGCTGGAAGTTGATGAAAAAGCAGAAAAGTTTTTAAAAGAAGCGAAGGTAGAACCAGCATTTAAAAATTATAACGGATACCCTGCAAGTATCTGTATATCAATAAATGAAGAGGTTGTACACGCTATTCCTTCAAAAGAGAAAATTTTAAAAGATGGAGATATTGTTTCAATAGATATTGGAGCAATATATAAAGGTTATTATTCTGATTATGCTATGACTTTTCCGATTGGGATAGTATCTTCTTTACATACAAAACTAATAAAAGTAACTCAAGAATCTTTTAATAAAGGTTTTGCCAAGGCAATCCCAGGTTTAAGGACAGGTGATATTGGTTCAGCAATACAAAAATTTGTAGAAGGAAACGGTTTTTCTGTAGTAAGAGAATTTGTTGGTCACGGAGTGGGTAAATATTTACACGAAGAGCCAGAGGTACCTAATTATGGTACCCCAGGAAGAGGTTCTCTTCTTAGAGAAAAGGAAATACTTGCGATAGAACCGATGGTTAACGCAGGTATGCCAGAAGTAAAAGTAATGGAAGACGGATGGAAAGTTGTTACATTAGATAATAGTTATTCGGCGCATTATGAAGAATGTGTTCTAATAACAAAAAATGGGCCAGAGTTGCTGGCGGAATAAAAAAAACGAAAGAATAGTTATGAGTAAAAAAGAAGAAAAAATAAAAGTTCAAGGGAAGATAAGCAAAGCTTTACCAGGTACGTCCTTTCTTGTAGAACTTGAGAATGGACACATAGTTACAGCTCATCTATGCGGAAAAATGAGAATGTATTATATTAAAATTATTCCTGGTGACAACGTAATTTTAGAACTTTCTCCCTATGATATGACAAGGGGTAGAATTATAAAAAGAATCTAAGTAGAATTCTTTTTAACTATAAGAGGAAAGAAAATGAAAGTAAGAGCATCAGTAAAAAAGATATGTCCGAAATGTAAAATAATTAAGAGGAAAGGAAAGATAAGAGTAATCTGTGCCAATCCTCAGGATGGTCCTAAACATAAGCAGGTTCAGGGTTGAGGATATTTTATTTAGTAATAAAATAGGTCCGGTTTTTCAATGAGATAATATTGACTCAGGACCATTAAGCATAAAGAAGAATTACAGTGTTGGAGTAAAGGAGATAACATGGCAAGATTATTAGGAGTTGAGATACCTGACAATAAAAAAATTGAGGTTGCTTTAACTTATGTATTTGGTATTGGCCAAACTTCTGCTGCAAGAATAATAAAACATTCTGGTGTTGATGGAGAAAAAAGAGTTAAAGACCTAAATGAAGAAGAACTTGGAAAGATTGCCGCTTTTGTGCAGAAGAACATTTTAGTTGAAGGTGATTTAAAAAAAGAAATCTCAGAGAGTATCAGAAGGCTACAAGAGATAGGTTCATATAGAGGTTATAGACACAGAGTATCTCTACCAGTTAGGGGACAAAGAACCCGGACTAACTCAAGAACAAGAAAAGGTCCAAAGAAGACTGTTGGAGTTATTAGAGATAAGACTGCTCGAAAAGCAAAAAAGCAGAGTATGCAAGCAGATTCTAAAACTAAACAATAAGGGTTAAAAATGGCAGACAAAAAATATGTCAAAAAAAAGAAAAAGTATAGCGAAATTTTGAAAGGAGTAGCTCATATTCAAGCTACTTTCAATAACACAATAGTAACAATTACTGATATGCAGGGCAGGGTTCTCTTGTGGGGTAGCGCTGGTACTGTGGGCTTTAAAGGGACTCGGAAAGGAACTCCGTTTGCAGCGCAGCTTATATCTGAAAGTGTAGCCAGAAAAGCTCAAGCTCAGTTTAATATGAAAGAACTTGATGTATTAGTTAAAGGTCCTGGTCCTGGAAGAGAAACAGCTATTAGGGCTTTGCAGAGTGGGGGGTTGAATATCCTTTCTATAAAAGATATTACTCCTATTCCTCATAATGGATGTAGACCTCCGAGTCGGAGAAAAATTTAAGAAAGGGAGAATAAAATGGCTAAGAGAACCAAACCATTATGTAAAGAGTGCAAAAAAAATGGTATTAAACTTTATTTGAAAGGTAGAAGATGTGAAACTGTCAAATGTCCTCTTGATAGAAGGGAAAAGAGAGGTAGACGGTTTGTCAGACGAAGAAAGTTGTCTGAATACGGAATACAGTTAAGAGAAAAAAATAAAGTTAAAATCTATTATGGAGTTTTAGAAAGACAGTTTAGAAGGTATTTTGAGATAGCTAAAGGAACAGAAGGGGTTACTGGTGAAATATTGTTACAACTTCTGGAAAGACGGCTTGACAATGTTGTTTATAGGGCTAATTGGTTTTATTCACGCAGAATGGCTAAACAGGTTATAAACCACGGAGATATTTTGATTAACGGTAAGAAGGTTGATAGACCAGGTTATATTGTGGAGATAGGTGATGAAATACAATTAAAACCTAACAGCAAATATAAAGATATTGTAGATGGTTGTATTGATGAATATAAACAACATATAGTTCCAGTTTTTATTCAGGTTGATAACCAACAGCATAAAATGAAGGTTGTAAGGCACCCTATAAGAGAAGAGGTTTCCTTACCTATTGAAGAACAGTTAATTATCAACCTTTACTCTAAATAAATTAATAAGGGGTGAGATATGAAAGATTTTCAATTTCCAGAGAAGTTTGTTTGGGAACAAGATACATATAAACCCAATTACGGGAAACTTACAATAGAACCTCTTATTAGGGGATACGGGGTTACAGTAGGTAACGCCTTAAGAAGGGTGTTGCTTTCTTCTTTGTGGGGAGTAGCTGTAACGTCTATAAAGATTGACGGGGTGCTTCATGAATTTACTAAAGTGGAAGGTATTAAAGAGGATATGGTAGAAGTTGTGATGAACCTAAAACAGATGCATTTGAAGTCAAATGTTACTGAAACAGATATCTTTCCACGAGTAATAAATGTTCAACTATCTAAAAAAGGTCCAATTACTGCTTCAGACCTAATAGTTGATACGAGTTTAGAGGCATTGAATGGCGACCTACATATTATGACTTTGACTAAAGATAAAAAGATTTCTATTGATTTAGAAATTACTGACGGAAGGGGTTATATTTCGAGTGATAATATTAAGAGAAGCAAAGGTTCGTCTATACCATTGGGAACCATTATAATTGATGCTCTTTATTCCCCTGTTAGGAAGATTACCTATAATGTAGAAAATATACTTTATAAAACGTCTCACGATTACGAAAAATTAACAATTGAAGTTTATACAACAGGTGCTCTTGACCCTATGGAAGCAATGAACGAGGCTACCAATATAATAACAGAGCATTTTGGTGCAATAAAAGTAAAACAGGTTATAGGTGAAGAGGTAGAAAAACACCCAGTAGAGGTAGAATCAAAGGAGATAGACGACGATATACATCTGTCTGATTTTAAGTTTTCTACAAGAATCTGTAATGGTTTAAAACAACAGCAGGTAACCACTCTTCAAGAATTGTTAAATATTCCTAAAGAAGATTGGTTGGAAATAAAGAATTTTGGTAAAAAATCTATAGAAGAAATAGAAACTAAACTTGCTGAAAGAGGTTATAAATTGAAATCTAAAGAAGAATTGGAACAAGAGGCAAAAAATGAGACATAAAAAAGATATTAGGAAATTAAGTAGAAATAAATCTCAAAGAAAGGCTTTGATGAGGAATATGTCTATAAGTTTTTTTGAACATCAACAGATAAAAACAACTGAGGCAAAGGCTAAAGAATTGCGTAGAACAGTTGAAAAACTTATAACAGTAGGTAAAAAGGGTGACCTTGCAAGTTTAAGGCATATAAACTCTGTTTTAAATCATGCCCCTAGTTTGTCGAGGGTGGCAGCTATTTCTGATAAATATAAAGACAGAAATGGTGGGTACACTCAAATAATTAAACTTTCACCACGTAAGGGTGATAACGCAGAAATGGTTATAATAAAACTGGTGTGATATGAATACAAATCTCAAACTTTTAGATAGATATGATAAAGAGGATAACATCTACAAATTGGTAAACGAACTATCAGAGAGTGCTCATACTCTTTTTTCAATATTTGTTTCTTCTGGAAAAACAATAAGAGATGAAGAGTTTTCTGACTTAGCAATGAAAGAAAAACTTAATTTAGAAGAAGAAACTGAGGCAACACCCATACTTGACGAATTTGAAGATATTGAAGATGTAGAAGAGATTAAAGATGTAGAAGATGTTACACCCTAAGATATACCAACGTGGATGTTTTAACCCGGATGGAGATAAACCAAATATTTTATAAGGAAGAACTTCCAGATGCGAAGGTAATATTTTTTATAATATGTGCAATCTTAATAGAATTTGTTATATTATCTCGTGTTGCTTTGGGAGAAATTTTTAACTTTTCACAAGATGCTCAAAGTAACAGTTTTATCCTCTCTCTGTTGTTTACAGCATACCTAAATTTTTTTTTAATTGCATCAATCTTGTTTAGGTTTAAGAAATATTTTTTTTCAATATTGAAAAAGCCAGTCGAAAATTTTTTTAAAGGATTTCTTTTTTATTTACTACTAATCCCCTTTTTAATTCTAATTACATTAAGCACCCATTCTTTTCTGAAATCTGTAGGCATATCCCCTAAATTGCAAGATGTGGTATTGCTTTCTCTACAATTAGACTCGAATATTTCTCTTATACTCTTTTTTATTGTAAGTGTTTTTATTGCACCAATTGCGGAAGAAATTATTTATAGAGGCGTTGTATATAAAGCTTTAAAACGGAAGTTCTCTGTAACACAATCAATATTTATAAGTTCAGCTGTTTTTGCATCACTTCACTTTGAGTTTTCATACTTTCCTGCTCTATTTTTTTTAGGAATGGTGCTTGCCTTCTTGTTTGAAAAGTATAATAATTTATGGGTCTCAATTGGGGTACATTTTTTTAACAACTTTTTTGCAAGTCTTGTTCTTCTTGTACTAAGATTTACAAATATCGTAGATATTAATCAATTGAATATTTAAGTATTTTACTGGAAGAAAAAACAAAGGCAAGGATAAAAACATAAAAGAAAGGCGTATGGGGTGTTATTTACTCACTCTGGGACTACGGCGCATACACCTTCCCTTTTTTTTGCCTTCTCCCCTTGAGGGAGAGGGATCAAGGGTGAGGGGGCTTTATGCTTTTGTTTTTTTACGTTACCCCCATTCCGTCTTTTGTAGTTAGTCTTGCGAGTTTTACCCGCCGTAGCCAACCTACGCTAAAATACAAGCTTCGGCAGGTATACCTTGGCGTAGGAGGGGCTTCGTAACGTGGCAATCTCGCCGTAGGCGGAAAAGGAATGAGGGTGGGGACAATAGTGTATAGGATAAAGACGAGGATTACCACGTCGCAATCCCTCAGAAAGCATTCGGGCTAAGACGCTCCTCGTAAGACAAGCAAATAACGTCGGTTGCTAAATTTGAAGAAATTTTATATTTTAGGAGGTATTATGGTTGTGCTCATTATTGGAGGTGGTGGTAGAGAACATACTATTGCATGGAAACTTAAAAATGAAGATAAGACACTCAATATTATCTCAATACCAGGTAACGGAGGTATGAGGGGTTTATCTGAATGTGTTAGTTTGGATATAGGGAATCGAGAGGCTCTTTTAAGGTTCGCATTGGACAATAAAGTAGATTATACCATTGTTGGTCCTGAAGCACCTCTTGCTATCGGTATAACAGATTTGTTCAGAGAAAAAGGGTTAAAGATTTTTGGACCTGATAAAGAAGGCGCTAAACTAGAATCATCTAAAATTTTTGCGAAGAATTTTATGAAAAAATATAATATTAAAACTTCTGATTTTCAGGTAATCGATAATTATAATATGGGGTATGAAGTTCTGCAAAAAAGCAACTTTCCCATAGTTTTGAAATACGACGGGCTTGCTGCAGGTAAAGGAGTAAAAGTTGCTGAGGATTTAGAGAGTGCACTCGATTTTCTTAAAAAAGTATATAAAGATTTAGTTTTTGGAAAGGATAACAGTAAAGTAATTATTGAAGAGTATTTAAAAGGTATTGAATTGTCGTATCTAATTTTTACTGATACAAAGGGTTATGCTCCTATGGTGCCTGCAAGAGACTATAAACGGGTCTTTGATGGTAATCAAGGACCTAATACTGGTGGAATGGGATGTTTTTCTTCTGATAGCCTTATTAATGAACCCCTTGAAGAAGAAATTAAAAATAGTTTAGTTATCCCAACCATTGAAGGGCTAAAACAAGAGAATATCGACTATAGAGGAGTATTATATTTTGGTCTTATGTTAACAGAAAAGGGCCTATATGTGTTAGAGTATAATGTTAGGTTTGGAGATCCAGAAACACAGGTAATTCTCCCAAGGATGGACTCTTCTTTGATGGATGTTATAGATGGGGTTATAAATCAAAGAATTTCGGATGTTGACATAAAGTGGAGTAAAAAAGATTCCATATGTGTTATAATGGCTTCTGAAGGGTACCCTGGAGACTATAAGAAAGGTAGAATAATAACTGGGTTGAATTTGGTGAAAAACGCCTTTGTGTTTCACGCTGGTACTGATGTAAAGGATGGAAAATTGATAACTTCTGGCGGAAGGGTTTTGGGAGTTACAGCACTTGATGACACTATTGATAAAGCGAGGGAATCAGCATATAAAGTCGTTTCGACAATATCTTTTGAAGGGAACCACTTTCGTAAAGATATAGGTTTATAGTATATTGCAACAATTTTGTGAAACAGTGACAAGGAATCAAATATTGAGTTGACTAAACTAAAATCAATAAATTCCTGTCAAATTATTATACGTAAAATTTTTTGGTAGAATAATCAATAATAGGGTAAAAATGAAAAGAATAATAAAGGTCTCTGCTATTTTTGTTTTTTTATTTTTTTCTGGATGTTCGTTGAAAGACCTTGAAAAAAACGCTGATAAAGAGGTATACGGTATTATTGAAGAAAAAAAGATAGAGATTTCTAAGGAACTTGTTCCTGAAGAACTTGTTAAACTTGATGATGACTCTTCTGGTGAAACAATTTTTGTGAATATGAAGGACGCTATTATTTTTGCTGTAAAAAATAATAGAGACTATAAGTCAAAACAGGAAGATGTTTATCTAAATATTCTTAACCTAACATACCAGCGGTACCTTTTTAGAACTAGATACAATATATCAGGAAACGTTGGATGGAATAAAGCAGACGATGAAACTGTTTCTGGTTCTCTTGGGCTAAATATATTTCGTTGGTTAGCAACTGGAGCTCAGATTACTTTTGATATGACAAAAGATTTTTTGCATTATCTTACAGGTGATAAAAGTAGCGACCTACCAACAATAATATCTTTGAATTTACTTCAGCCGCTCTTGAAAGGCGCAGGGCGAACTATTGCCCAAGAAAATCTTGTTCAAACTGAAAGAGATGCTATATATTCGGTAAGAAATTTTATAAGGTATCAGAATAGTTTTTCAGTTGATACTACTGAGAGGTATCTATCTTTATTACTTAAGAAAAATAGTGCTGAAAATATTTATAATAACTACGAAAGTTTAAAAGCAACAAGAGAAAGGGTTGAGAACCTTTCTGAAGCAGGTAGGTTGCCACCATTTCAGGTTGACCAAGCAAAACAGTCAGAGTTTGCTGCATACCAAAACTGGGTCCGTGCGAATAATTCTTATATAACGTCTCTTGATAGTTTTAAAATATTTCTTGGTTTACCTGCTGAAAGCAACCTAATTATGGATGGACAACTTCTTGAGCACCTTATAAATGTAGGTATAGATAAACCTGAAATAAAAATTTCGGAGTATCTTGCTACAACATTACAGAAAAGATTAGATTTACTAACTTATTATGATAGGGTGGAAGATGCTAAAAGAGGAATAAATATAGCTCTGGATGAACTAAAACCAGAGGTTAATGTAAGATTAGGGGTTAAGAGTTCATTAGAAACAAAATCTTTCCCTGATTTAGATATTAAAGATCCTACCTATAATACAAGAATAACATTTAATTTGCCTCTAAATAAACTTCCTGAAAGAAATAAATATAAGAGAGCACTACTTGACCTTAACAGGAAAGAAAGAGATTTTGAGTCTATGCGTAACAATATTATTCTGGAAGTTTCGCAACAATATAATAACCTTGAGGAGTTTTATCAGAGTTATCTTATACAGTTGAATAGTTTAAACCTTGCAGAAAAAAGAATAGAGAGTACCAATCTTTTACTGCAAGCCGGTAGAGCTACAACAAGAGATTTGCTTGAAGCTGAAGAATCGTATCTTCAAGCAAAAAATGCTTTATCATCTTCAGTTGTTAACTTCTTGATTTCTCATCTAAAATTTCTTTATGCCACAGAAAACCTTGAATTAGACGATACAGGTTTATGGAAGGGAGACCTATATGAAAAAATTACTAAACAGAATATTTAAAAACAAGATTTTTTATCTGGTCTTGCTAATAATAGTTGTAATATTTTTTGTTAATAAAAGAATTGTAGATAAAAGAAAAAGTGGAGAACTTGTGACTTTTGTTGTGAAAAAACAGGACCTACTTATTTCTGTCATAGAAGGCGGTAACCTTGTTGCTTTAGAATCACAAAAAATTAGGAACGAAGTACCAGGTAATAGAACTATTCTTGATGTAATAGATGAAGGAACAGAAATAACAGAACAGGATATTGCAAACGGAAGAATTCTTATTAGTCTTGATTCAAAAGATCTGGAAGATAGAAAGGAGCAGTTGACTCTTAATGTTGAAAATACTCTGGCTGCATATACAGAAGCAGGGCAGAACCTTGAGATACAAAAAAAACAGAATGATAACGATATCTCTCAGGCAGAATTGAAGGTTAAGTTTGCAGAGATGGACCTCGACAAGTACCTTGGCGCTATCCTTTCTAAGAGTATTCTTGATAAAAGTGAAGATATAAATTATGCAGTTTTGATTAGAAGCGATAATTTAGGTGGGGAAGCGTTAAACAAAAAAAGTTCTCTCGAAAACAAGATTGACCTTGCAAAAGAAGAAGTTGTAAGAGCAAGAGATAAGGTTGAGTGGAGTCAGAAACTTTCTGAAAAAGGGTATGTAACAAAAATGGAACTTGAAGCAGATAGACTTGCTCTCAAACAGAAAGAAGTTGCACAGCAACAAGCAGAACTTGAATACCAGCTTTTTCTTAAATATGATTTTGTTAAAGCGGTTGAGACTTATATGTCAAACTATAAAGTGGCTATGAATCAGTTTGAACGAACAAAAGATACAGCAAGAGCAAGGATGATACAAATTGAAGCAAACCTAAGAAATAGAAAATCTGCATATATACAAACAAGGGGGAATCTTAGAGATGTTGAACAAAATATAGAAAACTGCACAATAAGAGCAACCAAACAAGGGTTTGTTACTTATGCAACCAGTTCAAGACCTTGGGCAAGTCAGAGCCCTATTCAACCGGGTACAAGTATAAGAATGTATCAAGAACTTTTTAATCTGCCTGATTTTAGAAGTATGGGGGTTGAGGTTAAGATACACGAATCTTCAATAAAAAAAGTTCAAACAGGTATGTTGGCAAATATAAGAGTAGATGCTTTTCCTGACGTACCACTTACTGGAACAGTAAAAAAGGTTGCTATTATGCCTGATGCTGCCATAAAATTTCAAAATCCAGATATTAATATTTATCTTACCCAGATAACCCTTAATAATCTTAGCGATAATATGGAGTTTCTGAAGCCGGGGATGACAGCTAAAGTAGAAATTTTAATAAAAGAGTTGAAAGATGTTGTAGCAGTACCAATAAATGCTGTCTATTTTAAAGGGAACAGTTCATTTCTATCTGTTTTAAAAGAAGGGCATATTATAGAAAAAGAGGTTGAACTTGGGGATAGTAGCGAAACATTGGTAGAGATAAAGGAAGGATTAAAAGAAGGCGAAACAGTAATAATTAAACCAGGGGTTTCTTTAACTTCTAAAATAAAAAAAGCTGAGTTAGAAGAAAAAGGGGTTTTTAAGACAGATACATCATCTCAAGAAAGTGTTCCAGCACAAACTGAACCTGAGAGAGAAGTTGAAAGACCGTCTTTAAACAGTCAACCTGCGAATGTGGTTCCCGATTCTGATAACTCTGCACCTGTCCAACGAACAGGAAGCGGTAGGCGTAGAAGACCAGCGATGGAAAGAGAATAATGGAACCTATAATCAAACTTGAAAATATCACTAAAACTTATGAAATTGGTAAGATAAAGATTCCTGTCTTGAAAGATATATGTCTTGAGATTGAAAAAGGTGTACATATATCTTTGATGGGTCCTTCTGGAAGCGGCAAAACAACTATGCTTAATATACTTGGGTGTTTGGATACACCGACATCGGGTAGATATCTTTTAGAGAACCATGAGGTATCTTCTTTAGATGACGATAAACTTTCAATAATAAGAAGTACTAAGATAGGTTTTATATTTCAATCGTATAATCTGATACAACATCTTACAGTTGTTGAAAATATCGGTCTACCATTATTTTATCAAGGGGTTGATGATAGATTGGTTTCGGAGAAGGCGCTTCAGATGGCTGAACTTGTTGGACTAAAAGATAGGGTGCGACATAAACCTACTGAACTTTCAGGTGGGCAACAACAGAGAGTAGCAATAGCAAGGGCTCTTATAAATGAACCAACATTTATACTTGCCGATGAACCTACAGGGAACCTTGATACTAAAACAGGTGTAGAGATAATGAACCTACTGACAAACCTTAATGAGAAGGGTACCACCCTTTTTGTTATTACCCACGACAGTAAAATAGCAGAATATGGTAAGGTAATTGTCAGGATACTTGATGGAGAAATAGTTAGTGGATAAAGGAGCAAGAGACCATATCTCTTAGTATAAAAAATGAATATAAATATATTTCATATAAATAGAATTATTAAAGCAGGGTGGAAAAATATATATATGCATAAACTCCGCTCTTTGTTGACAATTCTTGGTATAGTTTTTGGTGTTGCATCTGTGATATCAATGCTTGCGATTGGAGAGGGAGCAAGTTTTGAGGCAAGAGAAAAGATTAAAGAGTTAGGTAGCCACAATGTAATAATTAAAGCAGTAAAACCTCCAAGAGAGTCAGGAGCTCAGCAAACAGTGTCTCTTGTAGCTTACGGGTTAACTCCAGAGGATTTAGCTAAGATTGAAAGCGTGCCATCAGTTGAAAAGGTTATACCTGCTTGGGAAGATAAGAGAGATGTATGGTATTTGGATAAAAGTATGAGTGTAAAACTTGTTGGAACATACCCTGAGTATCCTGGTGTTATGAACCTTGAAATTATAAATGGACGGTTCTTTAATTATGTAGATTACAACCTCTCAAAACCTTATGTAATAATAGGGTCATCTGTAAAAAAACAATTAATTCCTCTGGACAACGCTATTGGAAAAGAGATTAGAATAGGGCAGAACTATTTTACGGTTGTGGGGGTTGCGAGTGAAAGGGCAATTGTTTCAGGGGTAGGATTTGAAGCAGAAGATATCAATTTTGATGTTTATATGCCTCTCACAACTCAAAGAGCATATTATGGTGAATATACTTTAGGCGAAACAGGAGCAGGGCGACGGTCTTCTGATAAAAGTTGGGTAAAATACCATCGTTTTATAATAAAAGTTGCAGATGCACAGAAAATAGTTACTACTGCTGCTATAATTGAAGATATTCTTACTACAACTCACAAACAACCAGATTATGAAATACTTGTGCCTTTACAACTGCTTAAACAAGCTGAACATACAACAAAAATCTTTAATATTGTTTTAGGGGCTATAGCTGCCATATCTCTTATTGTTGGTGGTATAGGGATTATGAATATTATGCTTGCAACCGTGACCGAAAGGACTAGAGAGATAGGTATTAGAAGGGCGCTCGGTGCAAAAAGGAGAGATATAATAAACCAGTTTCTAATTGAAGCTGTTATTCTATCGTCTGTTGGCGGGTTAATAGGTGTCTTTCTTGGAATAACTATTCCAGCAGTTGTTACTAAATTAGCTGGTATGGTAACAATAGTTACATACTGGTCGGTACTTATAGCTTTTGGAATATCAGTTGCAATAGGAATTACGTTTGGAATATATCCTGCAAGAAAAGCTGCTTGGCTTGACCCTATAGAGGCTCTACGTCATGAGTGAAAATTTCTACTTAATATTCTTGAGGCGGTTCCCATAACCAGAATTCAATAGTCTGGTTATCTATTGGACAAGGTCCTTTTGGTGTAATAAGTTTATGATTGCTCCAGTGTCCACAATCAAATCTCAGTTTTGTTTTTGCTATTTCTATGGGGCATTTGTTATATAAATTATGAAAACCTTGATAGGTTTGGCAACCACAAGATGTTCTTTCACACTCTAAACAGGTGAATTTTGGTATAAAAGTAGCTCCAACTCTTTGAAAATAACCTTCAAATTTAACTTTACCTCCGCACTCCATACAAGTGTAGCCATCAAAAGATGAAAAGTTTAGTTTTGAAAATTGTATATCCTTCTTACTCTGTTTAAACTCGTCAATATACTCTGTTGAGAGGAGTATCATTTTAGGAAAAATAATACCAAATTGTTCGCTCTTTTCATAAACGGCAGGCATAAAACGTATAACATTTTTTGAAAGTTTGCTATTTTGTACCTCTGTTGCTGAATTAAAAGAAGCGCTCATTATAAATAGAAGCAACCCAGTAAAAATAAAGCCTTCAAAAGCGCCTAAAATAAGACCTGCGTATCTGTCTATAAAATGTTTAGCATCGATACGCTTTCTTAATGACTCTATTAGTATTATCAAAAGGAGTGAAAAAAAGAGGAGTGTAAGAATGAAAAAGACCAACTCTACTGCAATACCAGTAATATCAAATTGGGTCATAAGTTTTAAGGGAGCACGGTAGGCAAAGGAAGCTATAATTGAACCTAAAACTATGCCCAATATGTCACCAACACTACATACAAAACCCCTATGGTAACCAATTAAAACACTAAAACAGAAAATAAGGATAATTATAATATCTATTCCAGTCATACCATATATTACCACATTTTTTTAAAAAGAAAAAAATTATTTTAATGTTTGGAAGATAAATTATTTATAAATTGTAACGCTATTTTATTGGGGGTCTTTCGCTAGGTCTTCTTTTTCTTCTTTCTGGACGTTCTTTCCTCCAGTCTTCTTTCATTTTTTCAGTTTTTTTCTTGAGTTCTTGATACTCTGTATGCCCAGCAAGTTTAGCGTTTAATCTTTCGCGTAATCTGTTGCTTGTATTTTTTAATTCTTCCGCAATACTTTTTAATTCAGAATCATTTTCTATAATATTTTTTTCTATCTCTCTCATCTGTTGTCTCATCTCTAAAGTTTCTTTAAGTTGTTTTTGCACTTGCGGTTCTTGGGCAAACAGAGAAATCGTAGAGGATATAAAAATTAGGGGTATAGCAATTTTAAATATTTTTTTCACTTTTCACCTCCTTCTTTCCCATTGCTCTATTACCAGTAAAAAATAGAACAAGAGAAACTCTAACGTGCTATTTAGAAACGAATGTTTTTACTAAAACAAGATTTTTATAATAAAACCAGCAGTTTTTCTTTCTTTTAATTGTTAGACGATTGACAATAGATATAGTTTAGTGTAAAGTAATATTAATGAATAAAAAACTTGGAATTTTTGATTTAGATGGAACTTTGGTGGATGCTTATAACGCTATATCAGCAACTTTTAATTATTCTTTGGGTATTTTAGGGTACCCTACAGTTTCTGTTGAAACAGTGAAAAGAGCAGTTGGTGGAGGTAGCAGAAATCTTGCATCAAAATTTGTAAAAGAGGAACATGTTTCTGAATTGATGGCAATTTACAAAGATAACCATAAAAGGTTTTTAAAAGGGAACGTAAAACTTTTTCAGGGTGGTGAGGAACTACTGAAATTCCTTTTAGATAGAGACCTACTTTTGGGAGTTGCAACCAACAGGTCAAAAGTGTCAGCTGGTGAACTATTAAATGAATTGAATATGAGAAGATATTTTGATATAATATGTACCGAAGACGATGTGTCTAAAGCAAAACCTTCCCCTGATATGATATTGCATATAATGGATTTTCATAAAGTTAAACCAGAAGAAACTTTTTATGTTGGAGATATGGATGTAGATTTTTTAGCAGGAACAAGGGCAGGGGTTGACACATTTTTACTTTCAACTGGGTCTACCCCTTACGAAGATTTAAAAAAGATAAAAGATATTAAGATTTTTGCAAATTTAATAGATTTTAAAAAATATATAAAGGATAATTTGAAACAATAGGAGGCTTTGATGGAAATTATTGATATTAGCGCTCGAGAAATACTTGATTCAAGAGGTACCCCCACAGTAGAGGTTGAAGTAATGTTAGAAGATGGTACACTTGAAAGGGCAGCTGTCCCGTCGGGTGCGTCTACAGGTGAGAGGGAGGCTTTAGAACTTAGAGATGGTGGAGAAAGGTTTCTTGGGAAAGGTGTTCAGATAGCTGTTGATAATGTTAATGAAATTATTGCACCTGAACTTATCAGTGAAGGGTTTTTAGTTACTGAACAGAGAGCAATAGATAAATTTCTTATAGAACTTGATGGAACAGAAAACAAATCAAAACTTGGTGCCAACGCTATGCTTGGTGTAAGTCTTGCTGTTGCAAGAGCCGCTGCAGAGTCTCTCTGTTTACCTCTCTATTTTTATCTTGGTGGGCTTAGAGCAAATATTTTACCTGTGCCACTCTGTAATATAATTAATGGAGGTATGCACGCTGACAACAATCTTGATATACAAGAGTTTATGATAGCACCTTTAGGTGCAAAAACTTTTAAAGACGGGTACAGGATGACAGCAGAAGTTTTTCAGGTTTTGAAAAACATTCTTAAAGAAAAAGGGCATATCACTTCGGTGGGAGATGAAGGCGGTTTTGCTCCTAACCTTAACACCAACGAGGAAGCATTATCTTTGATAGTAGAATCTATACAAAAAGCAGGTTATGTTGAAGGAAAAGATATTTATATAGCTCTTGATGTTGCTGCTTCATCAATATTTGAGAAAGGTTCATATCTATTTGAAGGTAAGAAAAAAACTTCGAGCGAACTGGTAGATTATTACGAAACAATAATAAAAAAATACCCTATATTTTCAATTGAAGATGGTTTAGCTGAAAATGATTGGGATGGTTGGTATGATATGACAAGAAGGATAGGAAATCAAACTCAGATTGTAGGTGACGATATATTTGTTACGAATCCTGTAATTTTTAAAGAAGGTATTGAGAAAAAGGTTGCAAACGCAATACTTATAAAAGTGAACCAGATAGGAACTCTAACAGAAACACTTGAAACAATAGAGATGGCTCAGCAGAACAGTTATGGTGTAGTTATTTCTCATAGAAGCGGAGAAACAGAAGATACCTTTATAGCTGATTTGTCGGTTGGTGTTAATGCTGGTCAAATTAAGACAGGTTCTTTAAGTAGGTCGGAACGTTTGTGTAAATATAATCAACTATTAAGAATTGAGGATTCTCTCGGTGAAAATGCGGATTATGCAGGCAAACTTCTTTTAAAATAGGAGAAATATGAAAAGAAGAAATAAGAATAAGAAGCGTGTTTTGTTTTTGTCTATTATTCTTACAGTGTTAAATTTGCCTCGTTTAAACAATCTTATTAAACAACGAAATTTATACCGACATTATTTGAATGAGATATCCAAACTTGAAGAAGATAATACTCAACTTTTAAATTACCTTGAGTCCCTTCAGCAGGACCCATATTTTACCGAAAAACTTTTGCGTGAGAATTATGGATATGTGAAAGAAGGGGAATATATATATAGGATTCAAGACCAGGAACCTGAGGGGCGTTAAAAAAGCTAAATGAGGAGAGAAATATGTATTCTGCGAAGTTTGTAAGAGATAATCTTGAACTATTAAAGGTTGCATCTTTTAATAAAGGCGAAAAGATAGATTGGGAAAAACTTGAAGAACTGGATAATTCAAGAAGGGAGATAATATCTTTTGTTGAGGAAAGAAAAAAAATGCAGAAAGATATAAGCCTAAAAATTTCCAACAGAAAAGATGAAAAAAATGAAGACTCTTTTAAAGAAATGGTTAAGCAGGCAAAAGAGTACTCTGATGAGATAAGAGAGAGGGAAGCAGAACTTAAAGAGATAGAGAAAGAGTTTGAACTTATTATCTCAATGATTCCCAATATTTCACATAATTCTGTTCCTATAGGTAAAAACGCTGCCGATAATGAAACTATAAAAGAATGGCAATTAGGAGTTACTCCTTCGTTTAAGGTTCTTCCACATTGGGAAGTAGGAACTAATCTTGGTATTCTTGATTTTCCTAAAGGCGCTAAAATTTCTGGAAGTTTTTTCCCTGTTTTTATGGGAGCAGGTGCTTCTCTTGTTAGGGCTCTTATAAATTTTATGATAGAGACTCATTTGAAAAATGGTTTTAAAGAAGTATGGGTCCCTGCAGTTGTAAATAGAGATAGTATGTTTTCAACAGGACAGATACCTAAACTTGAAAAAGATATGTATTTTGTGCAGGAGGACGATCTATTCCTTATACCTACTGCAGAGGTTCCGGTTACAAATCTACATAGAGGCGACCTTGTGGATGAAGGAAATCTTCCAATATATTATGTTGCTTACACTCCTTGCTTTAGGAGAGAAGCGGGTGCTTATGGAAAAGATACAAAAGGTTTAATGAGACTACATCAGTTTGATAAGGTGGAACTTGTTAAATTTGTAAAACCAGAAACTTCCTATAATGAACTTGAAACTCTTCTTTCTGAAGCCGAAAGTATTCTTCAATCTTTAAAGTTATCTTATAGAGTATTAAAACTCTGTACTGGTGACCTAAGTTTTTCAGCAAGCAAATGTTATGATATTGAAGTTTGGGCTTCAGGGACTGAAAAATGGTTGGAAGTTTCCTCTTGTTCTAATTTTGAGGATTTTCAAGCTAAAAGAGGGAATATTAGATATAGGAAGAAGAGTGGTGCTAAAGAATATCTACATACATTGAACGGTTCAGGGGTTGCTTTACCGAGAGTGATAATTGCTATTCTTGAGCAATATCAACAGCCTGACGGTTCTGTTATTGTACCTGAGGTTTTGCAGAAATATATGGGTGGAATGGAAGTTATTAAACCTTAACTTTTTTGCCTTCTACCCCTTGGAGGTGCTTGGGATAGTATGTCCTCAGGGGTTTGCAGAGTGGTTAATGGGATGAGGCTTGTATTTTAGCGTAGGAGGAGGGGCTGTATGCAGGTTAAGGGAAAACGAGGATTGCCGCAGGCACATAAGGCTTTCCTGCGTAATTAACGCTTAAAGCATAGCCAAGTTTGGCAGATAAAAACATAAAGGATTAGGAGAGGAAAATGAAAATTTCTTTTTGCACAATAAGTTTAACAAAACATACGGAAGATTTTGAACAGGTTTTAAAATTTATGAATACGGTTGGGTTAAAGTATGCTGACGCAAGAGCCTCAAATCCTTCAGGGCATGTGTTAAGAAGTATGAGTACAGATGAAAGGAAAAATGTTGTAGCTCTTGCTAAAAAGTATAATGTAGAGATATGTTCACTTGCTGGTTCTGTTGGTAGTAAATTTTCTTCCGAAGATGAAAAGGTAAGAGATAATGAACTACAAGAGATGAAGAAAGAGATAGACCTTGCAGTAGACCTTGGTGCTTCGGTGATTAGAGTTGGCACAGGTATTCCCTACAACCCAGACCCTGCTGCTCCTTTTGACCCTGTTATAGTGGAGAGGGTATTACCCTATATTAGAGAAGCAGTCGTTTATGCTGAGGAAAAGGATGTAAAAATGGGGATGGAGAACCATTGCCTTTCTATGAGCGTTTATACAGATAAACTTGCTAAATTTTGTTCTACTGTTGGCTCTAACAATTTTGGAGTTATATATGAACCGGGAAATCTTTATGGAAACCTTAAAGATTATAGGCAAGGTTTTTTTGACCAGAAAGACTACATTGTTCATACACACCTTAAAGATGGGTATCCGTTCTGGTTTCAAGGAAATATAGTTAATACTCTCTATTGTACAGTTTATGGTTTAGGTAAACTTGATATTCCGTGGATAGTAAGAAACCTTAAAAGCATTAATTATACAGGTTTTGTTTCTATAGAGTACGAAGCATGGCATCCTGAATATAACCTTCCTGACCCAGAGGTTGGTATCCCTGAATGTAAAAAGTTTCTTGAAAGAGTTTTTGATTTGGTCTGATACAATCTTTAACTGTTTTGTTAACAAGCTAAAAGGAGGAAGAAATGGGGAAATTGAGAGTAGGAGTTATAGGAGCTGGTTTTATAGGTACTTACCATGCTCGTATTTATGCTGAATCTCACGGTGCTGAACTTGTAGCAATTGCAGATGTTGATAAAAGCAGAGGGGCAGAATTAAAGAAGAGTCTCGGTGCTGCTTTTTACACCGATTATCGGGAGATGCTTGCTAATGAAGATCTTGATGCTGTTGATATCTGTCTACCTGATGATAATCATGTTGAACCGGTAGTTGCCTCAGCAAAAGCAGGAAAACATATTTTGCTTGAAAAACCTATGGCAAGAACTGTGAAAGATTGTAAAAAAATTAAGGAAGTGTGCAAAGAAAACGGTGTAAGAATAATGGTAGGGCATCTACTCCGTTTTGAACCGGGTTATGTAAGAATGTATGAATCTGTAAAGAATAAAGAGATAGGAGATGTTATACATGTTTCTGCTGGAAGAAGAAATAGCAGACTTATTGCAAAACGGTTAAAAGATTCTACTTCTATGCTTTTTTATGTGGGGATACACGATATAGATGCGTTACAGTGGTGTACAAGAAAAAGAATTACCCGTGTTTTTGCTCAACGGGTAGTTAAAGTTAACAAAAAATGGAAGAGTGAAGACTGTATCTACGTTCTTGCTAATCTTGGAAAAGATGCAGTAGCTCACCTTGAATTTAGTTGGGTACTACCAGCCAATTTTCCTTGTGGTTTGAAATCAAACCTTGAGATATATGGCTCTAAAGCAACAGCAATCCTTAATAAGTTTAACCAAGGGGTAGAAATATATAGAGAAAAAGATACAGATGTGCCTTATGAGTTGCCAGATATTTCTCATTGGCCAGAGTATAACGGTATAGTTGGCGGTGCTCTTAAAGCTGAAATTGACCATTTTATTGACGCTATCATTAATAAGAAAAAATTTGTTATGCCTCTCGATGATATGATTAGCGCTGTAAATGTTATTGAAGCAATAATGGAATCCTATAAAAAGGATGCTCCTGTTGATGTTAAACCTTTATAAAAGAGAAAACGTTATACTTTAAAACAAGTCTTCTTCTTTTTTTTATATACTATCTCTCTACATAGGGAGGGAATGATATGTTTTCACAAAAATCAACGTTTGCATTATTTTTTGGCAATAGAGGTTTCTTTCCTGGTTCTCTTATTGAATCGGCAAGGAAAGAAATGTCCGATACCTTAAAAAAGGCAGGCCATAAAAGTATAGTTCTTGATGAAAAACTTACCAGATTTGGAGCAGTAGAGACTGTTGCTGAAGGTAAAATATATGCAGAATTTCTGAAAAAAAATAGAGGGAAATTTGATGGAGTAATTCTTTCTCTTCCCAATTTTGGAGATGAATCAGGGGCAATTAACGCACTTGAAGAAGCAGGTGTTCCAATATTGGTTCAGGCATACCCAGATGAACTTGATAAGATGAGACCTGAACTCAGAAGAGATGCTTTTTGTGGAAAATTATCTATTATGGATCTTTTTCGTCAATATAATTTACCTTTTACAGCTTTAACTCCCCACACCATCCATCCTAAAAACAATGCTTTTAAAGCTCATATTGATTATTTTGATAGACTTTGCAGGGTTGTCAAAGGAATGAGAAAAATGACAGTTGGAGCTATAGGTGCTCGAACAACCCCTTTTAAGACAGTTAGGATAGATGAGGTAGCTTTACAGAGTCACGGTATTACTGTGGAAACTTTTGATTTATCGTCTATTTTTCACCGTATGAAACTTCTTAAATCTAACTGCTCTTCTATTAAAAAGAAAAAATCGGTCTTAAGCAGTTATTCTGATTGGCAGGGTGTACCTCATTCTTCTTTTGAAACTATTGTTAAACTTGCCGTTGTGCTTGATGAGATAATAGAAGAGTATCAACTTGACGCAATCGCTCTACGTTGTTGGACTGAGATGCAAGAGGTGCTTAATATTTCTCCTTGTGTAGTCTTGAGTGAACTGAACAATCGGGGAATACCCGCCGCTTGTGAGGTAGATGTAGGTAATGCTGTGACTATGTACGCTTTAAGCAGGGCTTCTGGAAATGTTGTTACATGCCTTGATTGGAACAATAATTATGGTGAAGAAGAAGATAAGTGTATACTTTTTCATTGTGGCCCTGTTCCAAAAAAGATGATGAAAACCGAAGGTAAAATTGTTGACCACGTTATTTTAGCAAACAGTGTTGGGCAAGGGTGTTCGTTTGGGTGTAATCAAGGAATAATATCCGAAGGACCATTTACTTATGGTGGTATGCTAACCCGTGATGGGAAACTTGAATTTTATGCTGGTGAAGCCCAGTTTACTGATGACCCTATACCAGCCGATTTTTTTGGATGTGCTGGCGTTGCAAAGATAGAAAACCTACAGAAGATTCTTCAGACTATAGGCTACCTTGGACATCGTCACCATGTAAGTGTTGTTCCTGATAATGTGCTTGCTCCAATTAAGGAGGCATTTGAAAAATATCTCAATTTTTCATTGGTGTCATTCTAAGGTTATGTGAAGTTTTTCTACTATGAAGATAAAGTTTATAACATCTTTTCTTATATTGGTTTTTCTTTTTTTTTGTAGCTCGCTGTTTCCTGCCGGTAAGACCATCTATTATACTTCAGACAACCTGAATGTTGAGTTTGATGAGTCAAGTGAACCTTATAAATTTATTCTTTCAGGCAACGTAAAAGTTGTTTTGGATGATATAAATATTATATGTAACGAAGCAATATTTAACCAATCTACAGGTGAAATAAATATAGAAGGGGTTGTTGATGTTGAAACCATAGAAGGAACTTTTAGGGCTGAAAGTTTTTTTTATAATGTGTACCAAGAAGAAGGAGTAATGCTTAACTCTACCTTTAAAGTTCCACCTTTATATGGAAAAGCAGAAAAAGTAGAGAGAGATAAAACAACACTTTTTTTGTATAAAGGGTATATAACAAGTTGCGATAAAGAGAACCCTCATTATAGGTTGGCTGTGGAGAAGATTAAGTATGTGCATAAAGATTACTTGAAAGCAGAAAAGATGAAACTTTTTCTTGGAGAAAAATTTGCTGTCTTTTATTTTCCGCGTATTACCATTGATTATAAGACCAAGTCATCACCTTTCTTGATAAGTACAGGGCATACTTCCCGTGTGGGTAAAACATTGGAGATGATATTTAATCATAGAGTCTCAGAAACTTCTGATATCTCATTAGCCACAAAAGTTAATATTGGCACAAAAAGTATAGGTGCTGGTCCTGAGGTTGTTTCTGAAGATAAGAATTTTAAACTATCTGCATTTCTTTCTTATCAATTTGATAAGGGTGAATTTGAATATGGTGGATTTACTGAACTATCTAAACCTTTTTCTCTTTCCAGTATACCTTTTAATGTTATTATTGATTGGAGATGGATGTATGATAAAGATTTTTTTTATGATTTCTTTAAAGACACATACTACAATAAAAGTAGAACCTACAACCATATTGCATTAACTAAGAATTTTGAAAGTGGAATTTTTCATATAGGATTTAGAGATAGTGCAGGAGACGATTTTTTAAATATAGAAAAAATACCAGAGTTGAGGTTTTATACTCCAATATTAAAAGTGCCTCAAACCCCCATATATTTAGAAAATGATTTCCGTATAACAAATTTTTATAAAGATAAAGAGTATACCTTAAGAAGTGTTGAGTCTTTAACTCTTTCTACTCGTAATGAATCTGGATATTTTGTTTTTTCACCATACATATCATTGGCAGGGGTTGACTATAGAAATTCTGAAGAAAACAGATTGAATCTTTTGGGTGAGATAGGATTAAAAAGTTCAATCCTATTAAAAAGAGAAGAGACAGATTTTGTAGGATATTTGAACCCATCATTTTCTCTCTTATACAGAACAGCAAAATACAATAAAGATAAGCTTGAATATTTTGATAGAGTGGAGAACATAAACAATGGTCTTTATGCAAAAACCGCATTGGACTGGTCAATATGGCGTTATGAAAAATACCCTCAGATTATTTCGTTTGAGAACCTATATAATATAACCAATAAAGATTTTGAAGAAACAACCTTAAAATACGATTTTAAAATAACCAAAAATATATCTTTATTAGGAGACAATCAATGGGATATGGTGAAAGGTAAATATGTTTTTGGTGCAAATGATATGGTTGTAGACTATAAAGATAAACAATTTTCATTTGGAACAAGGTATGATGAGCAAGGAGATATATCAGGTATTAATGCAGGATTCAATCATAGCGTAGGTAGTAGTTGGAAATATGCTATCAACCTTTGTTATGATGTGAACGATGCCTCTTTTAACCGTAGGACAATTGAAATATGGAAGAAGTTACATTGTTGGGAGTTGAATATGAAGATAAGAAAGAATGATGAAGATTTTTCTTTCTATATTTTTTTGTCTCCTATTTTTCTTTAAAACTATATAAGGAATTAATAAAATGGAATTGAAAAGACGAGGCAACAGAAGTGAATCGGGAATAAGAGAACTAAAAATTACAAAAAGTTTTCTTAAATATGCTCTCGGGTCATGTTTGATAGAACTTGGAGACACTAAGGTTATATGTGCTGTTAACCAAGAGGATAAAGTCCCGTTTTTTTTACGAGATACTGGGAACGGTTGGCTTACTGCTGAGTATTCGTTACTTCCAGCCTCAACAAACCAGCGAAGCCAAAGAAACTCTAATCTTGCAGGTAGAAGCCAAGAGATACAAAGAATGATAGGTCGTTCTTTGAGAGGAATTCTTGATTTGCAAAAAATCGGAGAAAGAACACTTTATGTTGATTGTGATGTTTTACAGGCAGATGGCAGCACAAGAACAGCAGCAATAACAGGAGCATTTATAGCTCTTGTAGAGGCACTTTCAAAACTTAAAAAATCAGGCAAGATTAAGTTGCCGATTTTAAGGGATTACCTTGCTGCTATAAGTGTTGGCATAGTTTATGGAAAACATTTGATAGACCTTGATTATTCAGAAGATTCAGTTGCGTCTGTTGATTTTAATGTTGTTATGACAGGTAATGGTGAATTTATTGAAATACAAGGTGCAGCAGAGGGAGCGCCTTTTGATAAAAAATCACTCTCTTCACTTCTTGAAATATCAGAAAAGGGTATAAAAGAGATTATTGAAATTGAGCGAGAGATACTGAAAGATGAAATCCTATTTTTACTTGGCTACTAAAAACCTTAATAAGATTAAAGAAGTTGAGAAGATAATGCAATTAACAAATATTGCCGTTCTACCAACACCTTCAGATATATTTTTTCCTGAAGAGACAGGGAAAACTTTTGAAGAGAACGCTCTTACGAAAGCTTTACATTTGAAAGAAAAACTTCATACAGAACCGGTTGCTGGTGAAGATTCTGGACTTGAGGTTGATAAACTTGGTGGTTTACCGGGGGTTAATTCTGCAAGGTTTTCTGGAGAACACGGTAATGACCAGGAAAATATAAAAAAACTTCTTAACTTGCTATCAACCTATAAAAACATTGAAGATAGGGTAGCAAAATTTGTGACAGTAATCGCTTTTATTGACTCAAAAGGGATAAAAATTTTTAAAGGTGAGGTTTTAGGGTTTATTTCTTTTGAACCCAAAGGCAACAATGGGTTTGGATACGACCCTGTCTTTATGGTTTTACCTGAAAGAAAAACTTTTGCACAACTAACCAGTGTAGAGAAAAATATTAGAAGCCATAGAGCAAATGCGTTTAAACAACTTGCCCTTTATTTGCAAAAATAATAAAAAAAGAGTAAAATAGTAAATCTCATATAATAATAAATAAAAGATTTATTTTTTGGCGGGATAGCTCAGTGGCAGAGCAGTCGGCTCATACCCGGCCCGTCTGGGGTTCGAATCCCCATCCCGCTACTTTTTTTGAATTGCTAAGTGTGAGTAAAAGGTTTATTACTTGAAATATTAAAAGAATAAAACCTTTTGATGTAGTTCAATTGGAGTGAAAAATGTTCATTGAATTAAGTGGTACTGCTTATCAAAACGGTAAAAAAATAGGTAAGTATACAAAAGAAACACTTTTATTACATGTCAAGTTAATTAAAAAAATACAGAGTATAAAAAAACTTCCTACCAATATTTTAAATGCTCGGATAAAAGATTTTACTTCCATACTCTCTCGTATCTCACCTCATTGGCTTGAGGAAATTAAAGGTCAATCAGATATTACTGGTATTGATGTAGATAACTTAATTTTGTTAAATTGTTTGCCTCACGGATTTTATTCTAATTTACCTCCAAATTTTTATCAAGATAACTTTTTAAATTGTTCTTCTTTTCTACTTGTCGAACCAAAAAGAAATATACTGCTTAAAATAAGAGATCAAAAAAACTTCCCTCAATCGTTTTTTTCTTTGAAGAGTAAAGGGTTTTTATCTTCTCAAGCAGGTAGAGATATAGGAAATATGGGATATGCTCATTTTTTTAATGAGAAGTGTTTAGCTGGGGCTAATAATACGGGTTCTTTTGTTAAAGACCCTTCTGGTAAACCTTTACTAAACCAATGCCATATAATGAGATATATTTCTGAGAGAGCAAGTTCGGTAGATGATATCCCTCCTTTGATAGAAAAACTGATCGATGAAAAAGTTTTAGGAGGCGCTAGCGGTAAGAAAGGTAATATATTTTTATTTACAGATACTCAAAAAGGGCTTCTGGTAGAAAACAATTTTCAGGAATATACTTCTAAATTTATTTTAGAAGGAAGTTGGGTTACTACTAACAATTTTACAACTCCTACGGCAAAAAAATGGGAATCTAAACCACCATCAGAAAATACTCTTACCCGTAGAAAAAGGTTAAAATACCTTCTTAAAAAAAATATTGATACCCTTTCACCAAAAGTTATCTCTTCTTTTACAAGAGACACAAAAAATCTTCCTAACAGTTTATGTAAAAATGGTAGATGCAATATGTTTGATACAGTATCGGCTCAATTTCAAATTATTGATAAAGAAAACCCAATGAATTCTTTAAATTATGCTTGTTGTAGCAATCCATTATATTCTTTTTTTATTCCTATCCCTGTCTCTTACACTAATACTTATCTTCCTTTACTTAACGGGTTTTTCTCTTTTAAAAACAAACAATATTCAGGAGATATAGATAACGAAAAACTATTATCCCAGATAAACAAATGGGAAGAAGATGCGTTCAATTTAAAGAATGATACATCCTCTCTTTTAAAAGAAGCGTATAAAGAACTAAGAAAATTAATGTGAGAAATTATGAAAAAAAATGTAATACTTAATTCAAGAATCGAAGAAGTGTTGGATAACCTTATTGTAAAGAGTGTTACAACTGTCCCTGAAGATGTGAAAGATTGTATCAAGACAATTGCCAACGAAGAAGTTTCAGGTAGTATGGCCGAATATAGCATAAAAACAACCCTTGATAATCTGAATACTTGTGAAAAAGAATCTTTGTTGGCGTGTCCCGATACTGGGTATCCTCTTTTTTATTTCAGGGTAGGTAACAATGTTTTACTTGAAAAAGGATTCTCTTCTATATATGAAATATGTTGCGACGCTGTAAAAAAAGCAACACAAAAAAATTACTTGCGTAAAACTATGGTACATCCTTTAACAAGGTATAATCCAGGAACTAATGTGATACAGTTTCTTCCAAAAATAGAGATAAAGTTTTCTTCAGAGATAGATTATATAGAAGCAACATTTACTCCTAAAGGTGGGGGGTCAGAAATTTTTGGCACATTTTATAGAATGACAACACCTGTGGATGGAATTAAAGGTATAAAAAAATTTATTATAGATTCTGCTTTAAGGGCAATGGAAGCGGGGAAGAGTTGTCCGCCCAATCTTATAGGCGTAGGCATAGGAGGTACAGCTGATTTATGCATGAAACTGGCAAAAGAATCTGCACTTCTAATACCTGTTGGTAGCAGGCACCCTGAAAAACTTATTTCAGATATGGAGATTTCTTTAATGGAAGATATAAACTCTCTTATGATAGGTTCAATGGGGCTGGGGGGAGGAGTTTCGCTTCTGGATCTCCATATAGAATATGCTGCTTCTCATACTGCTGCTCTTCCGGTTGCTTTCAACTGTCAGTGTTCAGTATGCCGTCGTGCTACTGCGAGAATATACCCTGATGGAAAAATTGAATTTGCTGATTATCCAGATTGGTTTGAAAGAGGAGAAACCCAATGAGAGAACTTATTTTACCTCTTGATGAAAAACAGACAAGAGACCTAAATGTTGGAGAACAGGTTGTTCTTACTGGAAAAATATTTACCGGTAGAGAGTCCTTTTATATAAGAGCGGTGGAGGAAAACATTCTTCCTGAACTGGATTATTCAAATATAAATGTAATGATGCACGTAGGTCCTGTGATGAAAAAGGATAATTCGAGTTGGGAGGTATTAGGTTTAACTCCCACAACAAGCATAAGAATGGAAAAGTATGCAGGTATTCTTATTGAAAAACTAAAAACAAGGGCTCTTATAGGGAAAGGAACAATGGGAAAGACAACTACGGACGCTATGAAAAAAATTGGTGCGGTACACCTTGCCCCTATAGCTATATACCCTGTTCTTTTAGCAAGACAGATTGTGAGGGTAGAGAGAGTGTTTTTTCTTGAAGATATAGGTGCCACCGAAGCGACGTGGATTTTTGATGTAAAAAATTTTGGTCCTTTCCTTGTAGATATTGATAGTAAAGGTAACAACTATTTTAATAATATTGTTGTTAGTTCAAAAGATAAACTTAAACAGGTATATGATAAAAATCGAATTCCTTTAGATTACAAATATACAGAAATCTAATATTTTTGAATTGCTCTTCTAAAAAGTGGAGATTTTATGAAAAAGAGAGAAAAAGCAAAAAAAGAGATATGTAAGGTTATAGATAAACACTCTAAAGAAATAATAGAAATTGGGGAGAAGATTTTTAGGATGCCAGAAAAAGGGTTTCAAGAATTTAAAACCTCTTCCTATGTCCAGGAAATATTAGAAAAAAAAGATATACCTTTTCGTTCAGGGCTAGCAATAACAGGCGTGCGTGCTGATTTGAAAGGTGGTAAAAAGGGTCCAACTCTTGCTCTGCTTGGAGAATTGGACGCTCTACCTGTTCCTGACCATCCTTTAGCTGATAAACAAACAGGAGCAGCTCATGCGTGCGGACATAACGCTCAGATAGCAGGTCTGCTTGGAGCTGCTATTGCTTTTAAAAATAGCGGTATTATGCCTTATTTGTCAGGCAATATTTCTTTTATGGCTGTCCCTGCAGAAGAACTTAATGATATTGAGTATAGGTTATCACTTAGAAAAAAGGGGAAAATATCATTTCTTGCAGGTAAACAAGAATTTATAAAAATTGGATGTTTCGATGATGTAGATATGGCAATGATGATACATACAACAATGGGTAACAAAGCAGGGTTTACGGAATCTCATAATGGGTTTGTATTTAAATTTTCTTCTTTTGAAGGTAAAGCGGCTCACGCTGCTGGTCCCCACTCAGGTATAAATACTTTACAGGCGGCAAATATAGCACTTACTGCTCTTAATGCTCAGAACGAAACATTTAAAGATAATGATAGGGTTAGAGTTCATTCAGTATATGAAATACTTAATCCAGCTGTAAATGTGGTGCCACCTAAAGTTATTATGGAAACTCAGGTGAGAGCGTCAAGCGTTGAATCTATAATCGAAACAGCTAACAAAACAGATAGGGCTTTAAAAGCAGGAGCCCTTGCTTTAGGTGCGAAGGTTTCTATACAAACAATCCCTGGATATATGCCGACGGTTCAGAATAAAAAGTTGATAGAAATTTATAAAAAGAATGTTTTATCTTTTATACCTGAAGAAAATTTTTTCTATAGTCCACCGAGAGCCTCTTCTACAGATATGGGAGATGTTTCTCAAGTAATTCCTTCAATTCATCCTTATCTGGGCGGTGCTGAAGGCTCATCCCATGGGAACAATTATAATATAAAAGATAAAAAAATGGCTTATGTAACATCTGCTAAAATGCTTGCTTTATGTGCAATTGACTTGCTATGGGACGGTGCTGTGGAAGCAAAAACGATAATAAAAGAAGCAAAAATGCCCTTTACAAAAGAAGAATACCTTGCTATTCAGGAGAAAACCTTTAAGAAAACGGTTCACAACTATACGAAATAAGGTTTATAAATTACAATAGATAACCTGTTTTTCTTATGGCTAAAGTTACAACAATAAGTTTGTGTAATAGGGAAAGAACTAATTTACTATGCCGCCCTCTTCGCTTAAATATATACCTCTCAATTTCATTTCTACGCTTTGAGGATTTTCTGCATGTAGAAGAGCAGTATCTTTATCTATAAACTCAGTATTCACAAGGTTTACAAGAGAATTCTCAAAATCAACCATACCTTCTTCTTTACCTGCTTTGATTGCTTTAATTATTTTTTCATCCTTCTCTTCTGTTATAAGGCGGGAAATAAGAGAGTTTACAAACATAATTTCGCAAGCCGGTACTCTCTGTATATCTTCCTTAATTGAAGGCAATAGTAACTGAGAATATACGGCTCTCAAGTGTAAAGCAAGGTCTTTTCTTACTTGTGGTTGTCTGTTCTGGGGGAAAAAATTGAGTAATCTTGAAACAGTAAGTGTAGCGTTAGAACTGTGTAAAGTCCCCAACACAAGGTGCCCTGTTTCAGCTGCGTGAAGAGCAAACTCTACTGTATCAGTGTCTCTTATCTCTCCTATGAGTATAATATCAGGATCTTCTCTCACAGCATATTTAAGAGCACCACGGAAAGAATCTACATCTATTCCTATTTCTCTCTGGGTAATAATTGCCTTATCGTTTGTATAAAGAAACTCTATAGGGTCTTCAATACATAATATATGGCACGCCTTCTTCTTGTTTACATCATTGATTATAGCTGCAAGAGTTGAAGATTTTCCGCTTCCAGTAGGACCAGTTACCAAGACAAGTCCATTAATAAAACGAGAAGTGTTTGCCATAGATTCTGGTAGGTGTAGGGAGTGAAAATCAGGAATCTTATCAGAAATTCTACGAGCAACAATAGATGTTGAGCCTCTTTGGCGATAAAAATTAACTCTAAATCTTCCAATACCTTGTGCGCTAAGAGAAATATCTATACTACCTTGTTCTTCAAGAGTTACCTTATCTCTCTCTTTTACCAACACATCTTTCACAATTTCGTCTATTTTTTCATTGGTAAGAAGTGGCACATCATCAACCCTAATTAGAGCTCCCTTTATCCTCATTACAGGGGGAGAACCAACGTGAATATGTATATCAGATGCACCAATCTCTTTAGATTTTTTCATTAACGCAAAAATCAAATTGTTATCACTTACCATTATTCTGCTCCTGTTGAAAATTAAATTGAAATATGTCAACATATATATTACCATATAAATATGAAAATTGCTATTATCTACTTTTCTTTATCAGGGCGAACAAGAAAGTTATCGTATTTACTCAAAGAGACACTTGAGGAACAAGAATTTAATGTTTCAATATCAAGTTTAGAAACAAAAAATACTGGTTCTTTTGTGAAAAATTGTATAGATGCTTTTAAGCAGAAAAGTGTTACCCTTGAATCAATACCTGACGTAAAAGAGACAGACCTTATATTTTTGGGTAGTCCTGTGTGGGCTTTTGATATCTCCCCTGCTATGCGTTCTTTCATTGAACAGTTAGATTTATCAGGAAAGCAAGTTTTTCTTATTTTAACTTATGGAAGCGGAAAAGGGAAAGATAGAGCAATGAACAATTTTGAAAATTTATCTAACAAAAAAGGTGCAGAAGTTTTAGGTAAAAGATTTGTAAAAGGAAGAAAAGTAGATGAAGAATTTCCTACTATACAAGGAGGCATCAAAGAATGTTTAAAACAATTTCAACAGACAAAGCGCCGTGGGCAATAGGTCCTTATTCTCAAGCAGTAGTCTCTGGGGACCTTGTTTTTCTATCAGGTCAGATTCCTATAGACCCTTCTACTAACGAGATAATTAAGGGAGATATTTCAGCACAAACCCAACAAGTTATAAACAATATAATAGTAATACTAAAAGAAGCAAAATGTGAGATTGAAAACGTGATTAAAACAACGGTTTTTTTACAAGATATGCAAGATTTTAATGAGATGAACCTTGTATACGCAAGTTTTTTTAAACATAAACCAGCACGAAGCACAGTCCAGGTTGCTTGCCTTCCTAAAAAAGCTTTGGTTGAGATAGAATGTATTGCTATTAAAGGGTGATTATTCCCCTATAATTTTTATTAATACCCGTTTTCTTCTATTTCCATCAAATTCACCGTAGAAAATCTGTTCCCAAGGTCCAAAGTCAAGTTTTCCTTTGGTTACAGCTAACACCGCTTCTCTGCCCATAATTTGTCTTTTTATATGGGCGTCAGCATTATCTTCGCCTGTGTTGTTATGTGCATACTGAGAAATAGGCTGATGAGGAGCAATTTTTTCAAGCCAAACCTTATAGTCTTTATGTAGACCACTTTCGTCATCATTCACAAAAACACTGGCTGTTATATGCATAGCATTAACGAGGCATAACCCTTCTTTTATTCCACTTTCATCAATAGCTTTCTGTACTTCCTCTGTTATATTAACCAATCCTACCCGTTGAGGTATATTGAAATAGAGTTCTTTTCTCCAACTTTTCATATATTCATATTCCTTTCTTTTAATTATGGAACAAAAACAGCTTTTATAATAGGTTGAGAACCATCAATAATAGAAGACATTATTTCTTTTGCCTGAGTAAAACCGAATGTATTAGTAATAATATCAGCAGCTGGTAAAAGACCTTCTTTAAGAAGGTTTATAGCTACAGGAAAATTTATTGCTGGCTCAGCAAAAGTGGGTTTCAGAGTGATTTTTCTAAATATCATATCATTTATATCTACACTAATTTTATTTTTTCCTCCGAAATGTAGACCATAAAAAGTAATAATACCTCCAAACCGTATAATCTTAAACGCATCTTCCATACTTTGTGGTGGAGAAGAGACTATTACCCTATCCACGCCATCAGGAAAAACTTTCTTAATTTCTTCTTCAATATTATGTTTTCCGTTTTCTAGGACAAGGTCGCAACCCCATTTTTGCGCCAGATTGAGTCTTGCTTCCTCTCTTGGGTTATCTTTAGGTAACCCAGTTATTCCGACAAATCCTGCACCTCTCAACTTTGCAATTTTGGCTGACATCAATCCCAATGGACCAGGTCCAAGCACTACAACACTCCCCCCTAAAGGTATTTCAGCGTTAAGCACAGAGGTGAGAGAAACCGCGAGAGGTTCAGTTAAAGATGCTGATACATAGTCAAGACCATCAAACTTGTTAAGAGAGTTAAAGTTGACCGACATATATTCAGCCATACCAGGTTGACCTTCCATATCATACATATTTCTACAAAACTCAACATGCCCACTTTTACAATCTTTACAGACCCCACACATAGAGCAATCTTCAACTATTACAGAATCCCCAACCTTGATATTCTTTACATTTTTTCCAATTTCAACAACTTCTGCTGCAATTTCGTGCCCAAGAGCCATAGGGTCACCATCCCAATCATTAACAAAATTTATATCTGTTCCGCATACACCACAAGCATGTATTTTAACTATAACATGGTTTTCATCAGGTGGTGGAATATTTATTGTTCTTGTTTGAATATCAAGATGTTTTTTGCCATAAAGTCCTTTACTTTCCATTCTCATCTCCTTTATCTTTATTCAATACTCAACCTGCTCCATATAATTTACCGTCAGCTCCCGGATAAACAGGGTCGTCAACGTGTTTAAGAGCAGTATCTATATCTGCAAAAACTTTTTTGAAAGCACAAACTATCTTTTCCATCAGTTTTAAGTCGTTAGGTGCATGAACACCGTGAACTACGCTATAATTTTCACATAGTTTTTTAGCAACAGGGAATTGGTCAACATTATAGTTATAATCGATTCCTTTATCTTCATTTAATGACCAAGGATATTTTGAACCACCGTACCCAAGCTTACTTTGAAACAAATCTTGTGCTGGAACAGGCATAGTTTGCCACTGTCCTACTAAAACACCTTCTTTATATAGAGATTTTTCTATGGCTGTCCTAAACCTTAAAGGGGAACAATTTATACCAACCGCCTGTGGGTCAAACCTTACATTATACATAAAATATACGTGTTTACATTCTGGCGGGCAATATGGAGGGATAACTCCTGGTATTCTACTTAGTTGTTCTGTAAGATAGTTGGCATTTTTAATTCTTATTTCATTATATTCATCAAGATGTTTAAGTTGACCTCTGGTAAACGCTGCAGGCAACTCATGGTTTCTATACATATACCCAAGGATAGATGCATTATATTTTCTTCTGTGGCTAACTTCGTCAATTTCATCACCAAAACATCTTATTAGGTTACCTTTCTGTAATAGAACCTCATCGTTGGTTACAAATAGACCACCTTCGCCTCCAGACAGGTTTTTATAGTTATTAAGACTAAAAGCAGCAGCATCGCCCATAGTGCCTACTTTCTTACCTTTATATGTGGCTCCGTGCGCTTGACAGGCATCTTCTATTACAAACAGGTTATGTTTTTCTGCTATTTTAAGGATAGGGTCCATATCTGCTGATAATCCCTGTATATGTACTGGAATTATAGCTTTTGTTCGTTCAGTTATAACTGCTTCAATTTTAGAAGGGTCTATATTGTATGTTCTGTTATCAATATCAACAAATACTGGCACACCGTTCTGATGTATAGCACACGAAGCAGAAGCAAGAAAAGTAAATGCAGAGGTGATAACTTCATCACCTGGTTTTATCCCTATAGCTGAAAGAGCCATATGCAATGCAGCAGTACCACTACATGTTGTAAGACAATGTTTTATACCAAGATACTCTGCCCATTCTTTCTCAAGTGCAGAAACCTGCGGAGCAGTTCCACCAGCGAAAACACCGCTATCCATTACTTCGTTAATGTAAGCACGGGTTGCGTTGTTAACAATAGGCCAGTTTTTATAATCACTTCTTTCTAAAACAGGTTTACCACCTTCTATAGCTAATTTCTCTTTCATACTTCCCTCCATATTATTTTTTATAATGAACTGTTTTAAGTGTAGTCAATCTGTCAAGTGTTGTCAAGTTTACTTATCAAAATTGAGGGTAAAGGTATCACTTTTATTTTTATATCTTTTATTTCTTATAAAGCACCATAAAATAACCATTTAAAACCTTGTAAAACAAGGAAATTTATTGACTTAAACTTATAAATCGTATATAATATTTAATTATGGGAAATATATGGATTGCTTCGTGGCAACATTGTGATATTGCGGGAAAAATTATAATGGTATCTCTCGGCGTACTTTCATTCTATTCTTGGTATATACTTATAGAAAAACTCTTTTTTCTGAAAGACGTAGAGAAAAAAAATAGACTTTTTGAAAAGAATCTTAAGAGCGGTAAAGTAAAAAATTTTACAAAATCCCCTTTAAACTCAGTTCTTGAATATGGAATAGAACTTAAACAAAAAACAGGATTGGAGCAGATAGATATATACCTTCAAAAAGCTTTCTTACAAGTGCAGTCTAAACTTGAAAAAAACATTACCTCTCTTGCAACCATAGCAACAATTGCGCCCTTCCTTGGACTTCTTGGTACGGTTTGGGGGCTTCTGTTGTCGTTTATGGGTATTTCTGTTGCAGGTTCTTCTTCTGTCAAGGTTGTTGCTGCTGGGGTTTCGGAGGCTCTGATTACAACTGTTGCTGGTTTGATAGTCGCTATTCCTGCCTCAGTAGGATATAATTATTATAGAGGACGCGTTATCAACATTTTAGACAGAATGGAATCTGTTCTTCCTTTTATAGTGAACTACTTGAAGCATACTGAATAGAAATACAGTATTGGAGAGTATTAATATGTTAAGCAGAAGAAATAATAATACAACACTACCTCAGTTAAATATAACCAACCTTGTTGATGTGGCTTTAACACTTGTTGTCATCTTGCTTATCATATCTCCATTTATTGAGCAAGGTATAGAAGTTAATCTTCCAGCTTCTTCTCCTGCGGAGATAAAGATTGAAAAAAGCGTAGTTATTACTGTCGCTTCCAATAATACGTATTACCTTGAAGGTAAAAAAGCTACCTTGAGAGAGATACACAATATACTTCAAAAAAGGGTCAACGAAGGGGAAGACATCTCTGTTATAGTAAAAGGAGATGAAGAAGTCTCTTACAAAAATATTATAAAAGTCCTCGATATATCCAAAAAATGCAAAATAGAGAAGATTGGACTGGCTACACAGATAGAATAAAAAAGAAGAGTTTAGGTATAACTTTTCTAATCCATTGTTTTGGGCTTTTTATCCTTGTTGGTTCACCGTGGAAAAAAAATAATATAATTTCTCATCAAGTGATAGATATTCAGTTAATAAATATCCCTATATCAAAAATATTATCAGAGACCAGTCAAGTGGTCGAAACAAAAGAAGAGATTCAGAAAAAAAAGATTGTTCCTGAACCTTCCAGAGCCAAAGAAGGACCAAAATCCAAAAAAACTTCTGAAGAACAAAAATCTAAAAAAACTTCTATAAGCACAGAAAAGAAAGAAGTTTCTTCTTTTTCAAGCGAAAGTTTCAAAGAAAAACTAATTGCTAAAATAGAAAGTAGACCAGTTAAAACAGAAAAGGAAGTCTATAAAGGAAAATCTGTACAGATTGAAAAACTACAAGGTACTTCTTTAGAGATGTCAGTTGTAAGACAACGAGATGCTATTCCAGACTGGTATGTTATGCTTTTAAAAAGTAAGATAAAAGAGAATTGGAAGGTGCCCAATGTTCTGGGTATCAGGAAGACTACCGTTTCTTTTAGGGTTTACAAAAGTGGCGTGATAGAAAGTGTTTCTCTTGAGTTAAGTTCAGGAAATAGAGGGTTTGATATCTCTGTTGTTGAAGCTGTCAAATCAACAAAAAACATACCCAACTTTCCTTCTGATATAAAACAACCATATTTAGATATTGTTATTGAATTTAGCACGGAGGTGTAACAGTGAAAATAAAAAGTTGCGTACTATTTTTTATATTATTATTTTCGGTAAATCTTTATGCGTCTTCCCCGATATTTCTTAAAATAACAAAAAATTTTAAAGAGAAAGCTGATATATCGATTCTTTTTTCACAAAATAAAGATAACTACTGGGAAAAACTTGTTTCGGTTTTAGGTAGAGATCTTGAATACTCTGGATATTTTTCTGTGAACGAATCTATATTTACGGACAATATTTCTGTTGCAAAGAAGAAGTATACTACCCAAATCCTTCTACTTGGCGACAAACTATCTGACGGTGTAAAGATAAGTATTGAAGATAGGCTTGACGAGAAACTTCTTTTTGAAAAAAATTATAAAAAAACAAAGTTCCCACATATTTTGGCACATAAAATTTGTAATGATATTATGCTACACCTAACAGGTAAACCAGGTATTGCTGAAAGTAAGATTCTTTTTGTATCTGATTCTTCTGGTAAATACCAGATTTATCAAATAGATTATGATGGAGACAATCTAACAAAGTTGACCAACTCAGAGTTTCTTGTTCACTACCCTAAGTGGCTTACCCCTTACAAAGAAATTCTTTTGATTTCTTATAAAGATGGGTGGCCTAAACTTGTTAAAAAAAATATTTTAACAGGCGTTGAAACTATAATCCTTGCAGAACCAGGGTTAAACGCTTGTGCTTCTCCTTGCAAAAAAACAGAAGAGATGGCAGTAGTTTTAAGCAAGACAGGACATCCTGAAATATATATTACAGATTTTAATGGTAAAATCCTTAAAAGAGTGACATATAGTAAAACCACTGATGCATCACCGTCTTTATCTCCTTCTGGTAAAATGATTGCTTTTGTTTCTGACAGACAAGGAACTGCTCAGGTATATACTATGACAAGAGACGGAACAAAAATTAAAAGGATAAGTTATGTTTCTGGGTATTCAACCTCGCCTAGTTGGTCTCCTGATGGAACCTATATTGCGTATGTTTTTATGAAAGCAGGTAATTTTGGTATAGCTATCTATGATGTATCTTCAGGGGAAACGAAAATAGTAAGCGAAACACTTGGAAGCGAAGAGATCTCTTGGGCACCAGACAGTAGACACATAGTATATTCTGATATTAAAAGGCGTCCTCATACGATTATGGTTATAGATATACTCACAGGAGATAGGAGAAGAATAACAAGTAGTAAATATAATGCGTTCAGCCCAAATTGGAGTCCTTTTTGACAAAACAAAGTCTTATTGTATAATAAAGTAAACCATTTTTTAAACGATAGGAGGTAAAATGAGAGTTCTTAAAATCTTATCAATATGTTTAATTATATCTTTTTTTGTAGGGTGCCAGTCTTCTAAAGACGTAAGAGACAAGCATTTGAAAGAGAAGGGAGAAACAGATATAACCAAACCTTCTGCGTTATCTATTTTTACTGAAGACGTAACCCCTTTAACAACTGTAACACCTGAATCAACAGGAACCACAGACGTTTCTACTGGGAAAGGTATGGCTACTGCACAAGAAAAACAGCAAGCAGTTAAAGGAGAATCCATCCCTTTACAACCTATCCCTTTAGATAAGAAATTTAAGTCACCTTCGGAGTTTTCTCCTGAATTAGCACAAATATTTAGTAATGTATATTTCAACTACGATAGATATGATATAGGAGTTGCGGATGTGCCAGTTTTGATAAAGATAAGCCAATATCTTCTCCAAAACCCCAATATGGAGATTTTGATAGAAGGTCACTGTGATGAAAGAGGTACCCGAGAATATAACCTTGTTCTTGGAGAACAGAGGTCGTTAAGTGTTAGAAGGTTTCTTGTTGAACAAGGAGTTTCTCCAAAAAGACTATATACTGTGAGTTACGGTAAAGATAATCCTGTTGATCCAAGAAGTAACGAAGAAGCTTGGGCGAAAAACAGAAGGGTAGAATTTAAAATAGCGGAGTAAATATGAAACGATTAAGTCTTCTATTTTTATGTGTAGTCTTACTGCTTTTTTCAGGTTGTGTTGCTACAAAAGATGATATAGGGTTTGTTCAGAGTAAAGTGACAAACGTTCAAGATGATTTTTATGCTACTTCAAAAGTTATAGGTGAACGTATAAAAGCTCTTGAAACAAATATCAATGAAAACAACTCGATTTTTTCTAACAATATTAAGATTTTGTCAGAAAAAAATGACAGACTATCAAAAGATGTAGAAGACTTATCAAATGAGAAGGCACTTCTTTCAACAAAAATCTCTACAATGGAAGAAGATATCAGAAAACTTATTGGGAAGATAGATGAGTTGGATTATAAGTTTGCAGAAGAGATGAAAAAGGAAAACCTTGTGAATCAGCAGAAAGATTTTGAAATACGTAGAGATATTAAAGGGTTGAAAGAAACTTATAACGATATTATTATTTCCATATCTTCACTTAGTAAAAACTTTTCTTCTATACAAGGTGATGTTTTAGAAATAAACCAATCTCAACTGAAAGTTGCTGATTCTTTGAATAAAATATTATCTGAGGTTGAAAAGAACTCTTCACAAATTTCACAAATGGAAGAAACAACCGGAAAGAATTTTCAGATTTTTATAGATGAACTTACAAGGCAAGAGAGCGAACTTTATAGATTAAAGACAGAATTGTCAAAGACAAACAGTTTGCCTGCTACGTATACTGAGAATAAAGACGAAGAAAAAACAATCAAAGAAGAGAACTCTTCAAATAGGACAAAAACCTATATTGTAAAAAAGGGAGATAGTATAGGTGTGATTGCAAGCCGCTTCAACACAACATCTCAAGCAATAAAAAAACTTAACAACCTTCAAACCGACAAAATCTTTGTAGGGCAAAAACTTACAATCCCTTAATATTGTTTTTTTGATATATAATAATAGATAGCCACTTTTTAAAAGGTCAAGAAACAATTAAGGTTGTAGAACTACACCCAAAGCTTTTTCTGGATAGTCTACCAGAAGGTTACAAGCCTCTGCTCCTTCATCTAAAGAAAACGAGTGACTTATAATTGAGTTGATATTTAAAGACCTTTTTGATACTGCTTTATAAAACTCTTCAATATTACGTCTTGTTGTCCACGGAACAAACACTTTTGGATAATCGTTACCTTGTTCATAAGAGTCGTCGTGGTATCCGGGGCCAGTTCTTGCGGAACTTCTTATATCAAGGTTACCTAATGTGGAGGCAAACCTTGTTTTTATTTCGCATCCACCCGGTATAACAATTCTACCCATCAAATGTCCATCCTGAGATACTTTCATTATCTTAAGAATCTTTTGAAAAAATAGGGTAGCGTCTCCTCCAAAACATAAAAAGACTGCATCTATCCCGTACGGGGCAGAAAAGTTTTGACACTCTTCAATCCAACTATCATTCTCAGGAGTTAAAACAAGTTCAAACCCTACTTTTTTGGATATAACTCTTCGATTTTCAAAGAAATCAATACCAACAGTATGGCAACCACATAAAGATGCCAGTTGACCTATCATATTTCCAACGATACCTAAGCCTGCAATAAAAAAGTTTTCTCCAAATTCTGTTTGAGCTCTTCTTATTGCTTGGACAGCAGTTCCTGCAAGGTTTGTGAAGGCAGCCTCTTGGAATGAAACGTTTTCAGGGATAGGAATACATAGATTTTGTGGAACAACAGCAATGCTTGCATGTCTTGCACCGCTACCCATGCAGGCAACCCTCATTCCTTCTTTAAGGTTTTTTACTTGTTTACCTATTTCTACAACTATTCCACTATTCTGATATCCAAAAGCTCTGCTATTAGTTGAATTAGAAGGGTTAGCTCTTAAGTGTTTTATACCGCCAAGTTCGGTACCGGGGCTTATTCCTGATGCTTTGACTTCCACAAGAACATCATACTCATTTAAAGAGGGTACATCTTGCAGTTCCACTTCAAATCTTCCTGCTCCGTCAATAGTCAGAATCTTTCGTTTCATTTGTTTCTCCAAAAGGTTTAAACTTTCTAACTACTAAGGACATTAAAAAAGCGCCCCCAAGGGGATTCGAACCCCTCCTGCCACCTTGAAAGAGTGGTGACCTAACCAATAGTCGATGGGGGCGTATCTTTAAACAAAATGTATATTTACATTAACACAAGAACCAATTAACTATTATACAACCTATTCTTTGTTTTGTCAATCTTATTGATAAAAAAGGTTAAAATGATATAATTTCAATTGATTGTGGTTTATTTATTAGTTTGTAAAAAAACTGGGTAGTTTATATTTATTTGCAATTGTTATATATGTTCAACCAAAAAAAGGAGTGAATGTATGAATAAAAAAATAAAGGTATTATGGAATAATATATCTGGTGAGGGTAGGGTTGAAGCAGTTAATGGCAAGATAAAATCTGTTCGTGTTGTATCAGGGAAAGGCAAAACTCATAATAAAAATTTTTCTTTTGAGCCAGGTTCAGCAGTTATTGAAATTTTAATATCAGAGTCTATGGTTTCTCTTGGTGCATTTGCTACAATAGTTAATATTCGTGGTAAGACCCCTTTCTCTTTTTTTCTCAGGGACGTTTTATGTTCTGAAAACCCTATCTGGATATCTGAATATCAAGTGGTAGTGTTGCCTGCAGAAGATAATCGTTCTTACCAAGAGGTAATAAAAGATATTGAAGCAAAACAGATAGTAGCAGATTTTACAGATTTTGAGAATCAGCAGGAAGAGACCTTTGAAAATAGTGCATCAAAAAATAGAGAACAATATGCCCCAACCTGGTTGGGTATATCGAGAGATATGAGAATATTCCGTTTTGGTTATCAGGAAAGATATGGTTTTTTTGGAAAAATAACGCCTTCTTATCTTGCTTATAAAAGCCCATTGTGGCAGAGAGACCTTCTTTTTGCGACTGGACAAGGATCCTCGTGCCGGTATGATGTTACAAGAAGACTTGATGAAGGTTTCTTGCCTATCCTTAGAGGTGTTCAGAAAGAGAAATTTATGGAGTACCATATTACTGCTTTTGCTTCACTTGAAAAAAGCGTACTAAAAAAAGATAAGGTAAGGGGTACGGATTGGCTTGCTGCTTACGCAAATTCAGGTGGAAATATGTTGGGTGAAGATGGTAAAGAAAAAATAAAGGATTTTCTTGAAAAAGAGATGTACGGTAGAGAAGAAGAGGTGGTTTTATGTTGTAGGGTTGAGGCAGTTAATATGGGAAAAACCCCTTGTTATGCATGGTTTAAAAGTCCATATTTTCTTGTTGGAAAAGATTTAGAAGGGATAAGGTTTGATGGTTCAAACGGGTTTACTTACATTAATGATAAAATACTCTCATTAACCCTTCTTAACCAAAGACCAATCCCTCAACAAGAGGTGGCAATTCTTGTACCGCCCGGAGATAAAACGGTTTTTGATATGTTTATTCCTCACTCACCTTTACCAGAAAAAAGAGGTGATAACCTGTTGAAAATTGATTTTGATACTCATCTCAATGGAGCTCGAAGTTATTGGAAAGAGAAACTTGATAATACTGCATCCTTTGATGTCCCAGAAAAAAAGATAAACGAGATAATAAAAGCAGGTCTTTTTCATTGTGATATAGTAGCTCTCGGAAAAGAGCCAAACGAGCCGGTTGCGCCCCATATAGGTTGGTATAGTCCGATAGGAACAGAGAGTTCGCCTATTATACAATATTTTGATTCTGTAGGTTGGCATAAACTTGCAGAAAGATCTATCCAGTTTTTCTTTGAAAGACAGTATGAGAACGGTTTCATACAGAACTTTGGTAGATACGAAAGTGAAACAGGTCCTCTCTTATGGACAGCCGGAGAGCATTTTAGATACACAGGAGATGAGAAGTGGGTAAAAAAAGTTTTACCAAATATAAAGAAAGCTGTTGAATATATACTAAAATGGAGAGAAAAAAACAAGACAGAAGATAACCGAAAGAGAGGGTTTTACGGAATGTTAGATGGAAAAGTAGCCGATCCAAACGATTATTACCATTCATTTTTTCTTAATGCTGGCAGTTATATTGGTTTAAAAAGAGTGGTAGAAATGACACAAAATATTGAGCCAAAATACTCTAATAAATTGAAAGTAGAAGTTGAGAAATATAAAGAAGATATTAGGAACGGTTTCTATTTTGCTATGTCTAACGCTCCATTAGTCCCAGTAGGTGATGGTTCTTGGGCGCCTTTTATGCCTCCCTGGGTGGAACATAACGGCAATATTATTCTTTTTGCAGACGGCGGGAACTGGTTCTCTCACGGCGCTTTTGCTGTTAGAGGAGTAACAACTGGTTCTCTATGGCTTATAATAAGCGAGGTTTTAGCCCCTGATGAACTTGGGTCCAATTTTCTTTTAAAGGTTAACCAGTTTCCGGTTACACTTGAGAATGCAGCTTTAAGCCAACCCTACTATTCAAGACACGATTTTGCTCATATTAAAAGAGGTGAAGTTAAATCTTTTCTAAAATGCTATTATAACCAACTGACGGCTCTCATAGATAGAGAAACATACACTTTTTGGGAACACTATTTTGAGGCAGGTCAACATAAAACTCATGAAGAAGCCTGGTTTCTTATGCAAACACGTTGGATGCTTTATCTTGAAGATGGCGATACTCTTAATCTTTTTTCAGCAATCCCAAGAAAATGGCTTGAGAACGGCAAAGAAATAAAGATTGAAAACGCTACAAGTTATTTTGGTAAAATATCTTTTGGAACTATTTCAGAACTTGAAGAGAATAATAGTATAACCGCTTACTTTGAGTGTAAAAACAATAAAAAACTAAACAAAGTAAAGATAAGAGTTCCACATCCTAAAGGTATAAAGCCAGTAAAGGTGAAAGGCGGTTCTTATTGTTCAGATACCGAAACGGTTGAAATTGATAATTTCAAAAAGAGTTGTTCTGTAAAACTCTTCTTTTAATTAACTGAATACGAAGGTCAGACCTTCGTCTTAGTCAAGTGTAGCGTATGGGGATGGGCTGTTAGTTTTCCCCCATTCCGTCTTTTGTAGTTTGTCTTGCGAGCTTTATCCACCAAAGCCTTGGCGTAGGAGGGCGTTTTTTGGCGTGGCAATCCCGCCGAAGGCGAAAAAGGAATGGGAATAAACAATAGTGTATAAGATAAAAGAGAGACTGCCCAGTCACATAAAGCGTTTCAACCTGCGTCAAGGTATACCTGCCGAAGCTTGTAGGTTAGCGTAGGTTGGCTTAGGCAGACATGCCTTAGCAATGACAAACTGTGTGGGTTAAGTGAGAGATCCTGAAACAAGTTCAGGACAACAAATTTGGGCGTTCATAGACACATATTTTTTTAACGAAGAAAAGACAAAAGATATCGCTTAGTCAAATTTAGTAGAACGAAACTGTTAAAAAGGAGGTTATATGAGAATCTTAAGATACACTCTTTTTTTTATTTTTTCTATTCTTTATATAGCAAAACCTGAAAGTATTGGTTATCAAGAATGGTTGAAAAAACGAGACGCTCTAAAACAAGATAAAAACGTTGTAAGGTATTATACTTTCGAAAATGTTTCTGGTAGCGAAAGTGTAGTAAAAGATTTAAGCGGTAACGGAGGAGATTTAAAGTATGTTCCTTATATTGATAGAAGTACAAAAGAAATTTTTGACGATATTAAGGTAGTTGAAGGCAGATGGTCTGAGAAAAATGCTGTACGGCTTGATAGAGGTTTTTATCAAGGACCAACATACAATATAGAAAACAGACAGTTTACAGCAGAGGTATGGTTCCGTAGAATAGCACCTGGTAGTATTGTTCCTGCAAGTAAAAGAAAAGACGGGCACATTATGTCTGTCTCAGGTTATACACAAGGGTGGCGTATATACACCACTTACGATCCTGTATCTGGTGTAATTTTAGGTGTAGGAAAAAAAGGTGGTTGCAATATAAGAATTAACGCCGCTATAACAGATAATCAATGGCAACATCTTGTTTTTACTTGGGATGGAAAAACAATAAATCTTTATCTTAACGGTATGCTTATTTCTTCAACAGGGTATGAAGAAGAATATATTGCGGTAGGTAATCCTAACCAGTTTAAGGTAGGTTTCTCTGAACTTGGAGTTGGTTCAATTATAGTAGATATAGATGAGATAATTTTGTACAACAGAGTTTTAACAGGAAAAGAAGTAGAAGAACTTAGTAAAGGTCCAGAAGGGTTTTCGCAAAAAGAAATTTTTGAAAAAGCCGATACCTTTATTAAAAATAGAGATTATAATAAAGTTCGCTCTGAATACGAAAAACTTAAAAGATTCCCAAATAATGGATTGGAATTGGCTCTATTTAATATATCTGAAAGTTATAGGTTAGAAAAAGACTATAAGAATACTCATAGCACATTTAAAAAAATATTTGAACTAAAGAATCTGTCTCCTTATTATCGCATATATGGTTTATTCAAACAAGCAGAAGTATATACGGAACAGAAAGACTACGAAAAAGCACGGCAGGCATATCTTGATATAATCAAATCTAAAAACGCTTCAAAACACCATATTTTTAATGCACGACTCTTTATAGCAGATATATACAAATCTCAAGGAAATTATTCTTTTTCAAAACCGCTTTATGAAGAACTTTTAAGAGAAGAGGAATCTTCTTCTTTTCCCAATGATGGCTATCGTTTTGATATAAGAAGAAGACTTGAAGAGATAGAAGGGGTACCTGATGGAGCAACAATAAAAAATATTAGGCAGAAAAGAGCAGAATGGGTAAATTGCCCAAACTATTCCTTATACGTTTCTTTGGAAGGTAACGACTTAAATGCTGGGACGAAAGAAAAACCTTTTGCAACAATAAGACGGGCACAAGAAGAGGTAAAAAAAATCAAAGAGAAGGGGATGCCTGCAGGTGGTATAAACGTATATTTTAGGGGAGGAAAATATTTTTTAACAGATACCATTGTTTTTGGAAAACAAGACTCAGGAGAGCAAGATGCACCTGTTGTTTATCGCAACTATCAAGGAGAAGAGGTACGGATTATTGGAGGTAAACAGGTTAGAAATTTTAAGTTGGTTGATGAGGTAAAAATTCTTGAAAGGCTCCCAGAGGAAGCAAGAGGAAAAGTTTGGGTTGCAGACCTAAAAGAAGCAGGAATAACAGAATATGGTCAATTGTTGCCTCGAGGGAGGCATATAAGAAAACCGCGTCCTGGTGCTCTTGAACTTATATGTGACGGGAAAATAATGAAACTGGCTCGATGGCCTAACGAAGGTTGGGAAAGGGTTGCTGGGTTGACTGAAGTTGAAGGAATTTATCGAAAGACAGAGTATCAGCGGGGAAAATTTATATACTCTGGAGATAGACCTGAAAGATGGAAAGAAGAAAAAGATATGTGGGTGAAAGGATACCTTGGTATAAACCAACCTTATTCTCTTATACATGTTAAGATAGGTTCAATAGATACAGAAAAAAAAGTAATAAACCTTCTACCTGATATTTTGCCTGATGCTTGCTCTTGGTTAGCAGTAGCGCCTGTAGCTAAAAAACATCCGTATTTTGTTTATAATATTTTAAGTGAACTCGATTCTCCTGGAGAGTTTTATCTTGATAGAGATACAGGAAAACTATATTTTTATCCACCCAGTGATATCTCAAAAAATGAGATAATAGTTACAACTTTAGATAAACCTATTGTATCTTTTAACAGTACGTCTAACATTGTTTTGTCTGGGCTTCTATTTGAAGGGACCTGGCGAAACGGAATAGAAATAAAGAAAGGAACCAACAACCTTATAGCAGGTTGCACTATAAGAAATACTGGCCAGTTTGCTATTAGGATAGAGAGCGGTTGGGCACATAAAGTTGTTGGTTGTGATATGTACGATATGGGCGAAGGCGGTGTGGCTCTTAACGGTGGCGACAGAACAAAACTTATACCTGCACAACATACTGTTGAAAATAATCATATACACCATTACAACAGATTTTGCGGTGGGTACAGAATGGCTGTCTGGATAGAAGGTATTGGGCAAATAGTTTCCCATAACTTAATAAATGATACCCCTATGCAGGCAATATATTTTAATGAAAACGACCATATAATTGAATACAACGAGATACACGACGTGCTTTCTGAAGGTCAAGAACTTGGTGCAATGTATATTTATGGCGAATCAACAGCTCTTATGAACCGTGGCACTATTATCAAGAATAATTTCTTTCACCATATAAGCAACCATTCCTCGCCAAATTTTTCACACGGTATAAATGCTATACATATTGACGCAATGAACTCTGGACTTGTAGTAGATAAAAATATTTTCTATAAATTCCCTAATGGGATATCCAGTACTTTTCCCGGCAATTATCTTACCAATAACATCTTTATTGAGGGAGAAGGTACAAGTATATCTCAGGGCGACAGGTCAAATATTTTTTGTGTAGGTCAAGATATAGATGCAGGACCAAATATAAATTCAATGAACAGATTATCAGCCCAGCATAAGAAATTTAGGACTAAACAACCACCTTGGAGTTATAGATACCCTCCAATCTTTGAACTGATGAAGAACCAACCATCAGGATGGGGAAAAATAAAAGGCAGTATAATTGAAAGAAATATCAATACCCAAGGACGTTTTGTTACCTTTGGACGAGATACCAGAGGTACAACATTGTTTGAGAACAACTGGGATGGACAAGACCCTATCTTTTTGAATGTTGAAGAGATGGATTTTCAACTCAGATTAGGTTCGCCTATTTATGGTTTAACAGGATGTGACCCTGTATGTATGAACAATATAGGAGTATACAAAGATGTTTTAAGGGCAAGTTGGCCTGTCAGCAGAACAAAAGAAGATATTGGTAGATATTTTTATACCGATTTTAAAGCCATTTCTGGTATAAGTGAATCTATGCAGGTTTTGAAAAGAATCAGCCCAACTCTCACTTTCAATGTTCCGCTCCGAGCATCTTCTATAAACATAGATGGAGAATTGAAAAAAGAAGAATGGGGAGATTTAGATAAAAATAATGGAATATCGATAAACAAACATTTTAAAAGTGGCGAAGAGAAAGGTCCAAATTCGTACGTCTGGTTAAATTATGACACAGATTACCTGTATATAGGTGTGCAGAATGAGGTTGACCCATGGTTGGAAAATATGCCAGAACGTCTAAAGAAACATATTCCAATATTGGAGGTATCAATAGAAAGTCAGTTTGGGTTTCATAATAGAGGTTGGTGGCTTGAAGATATGCCAACAGGTCCTATATACATTTTTAAAGGAGATTTTGAAGGTAATTATGGGTTGGTAAATATGTTTAATATGCCGTTTAATGTTGTAAAAGATATTGAACAATCGATAGAATATAAATCACATATTATTGATGAAGAAAATTTGAGTTGGCAAGCAGAGATGAAGATACCTCTCAAAAAAATCGGTATAAACTCTAATGAAGTTGATAAACTATCTTTCAATATAGGTATTTCTAAAAGAGGCGGCTGGTCTGCATGGATACCAACAGGTGACGCTATTTGGCGGATTGAAAACGCAGGATTTATTAAATTTTTAAAATAGATGCATAAATTTTGTTCAACTAATTTTTACGGAGACAACAAGAAATGAATAAAGAAGTAAGGATTTTATCTTTGACTGGGCTTCTTGGGTACGGATATCCGGCTGAAAGTTTAAAAGAAGGTATGAAAAAAAACCCTCATTTTATTGGTGTTGATGCAGGTTCTTCCGATCCTGGACCATTCTACCTTGGTAGCGGAAAATCTCTTACCAAAAAACTTCAAATCAAGCGAGATCTTCAATTGGCAATAGAAGCCGCTGTTACGGCAAAAATACCTCTGATTATTGGTAGTGCAGGAACTTCTGGGAGCAAAGTTCATCTTAATTTTACTGAAAAAATAATAAAAGAAATATCAGAAGAAGAGTCTTTATCATTAAAAATTGCTTTAATACCGGCAGATATAAATAAAAAAATAGTAAAACAGGCGTTAAAAAAAAATAGAGTCAAACCTCTTGGAGAAACGGTTCCTGATCTTACTCCGAAAATTGTTGATGAATCTGTAAGGATTGTGGGGCAGATGGGTGTTGCTCCATTTATTGATGCACTAAAAGCCAAACCTGATATAATACTTGCGGGTCGTGCCTGCGATACGGCAATTTTTGCATCTTACCCTATAATGGAGGGGTTTGATGTAGGTCTATCATACCACCTTGCAAAAATACTTGAGTGTGGCGCTCTTGCAAGTGTTCCTGCTTCAGCCAGCGATTGTATGTTCGGAATAATCGGAAAAGACTATTTTGAGGTTGAACCTACAAATCCTTTAAGAAAATGTACAAAAATTTCGGTCGCTGCCCATAGTCTTTATGAACAGTTAAGCCCATTTGGGTTTTATGAGCCAGAAGGATATGTTGATCTTTCTGGATGCAAATTTGTGCAGAAGAGTAACTGTTGTGTTAGAGTAACGGGTAGTTTTTTCAAACCAGCACAAGGAAACCAGACGATAAAACTTGAAGGAGTTGTTAAACGGGGTTATCATACAATTGCTGTAGGAGGGATAAGGAGCCAAGATGTAATTAAGAACATTCCTAATATGGAAAAAGATGTTTCTGAAAAAATCAAGGAGATGTTGCCATCTGATATTATTAAAGAAGGTTATCTCTTAAATTTTCTATTTTATGGTAGAGATGGAGTGCTGGGTGAACTTGAACCAGAAATTGATAAGACGCCCTATGAAGTAGGTATCGTTATAGAAGGAATAGCTCAGACTCAAGATAAAGCCGACACTGTGTGTGCTCTTGCTCGCTCTCTGATATTACATTATGGGTTTGAGGGAAGGAAATCTACTGCCGGTAATGTTGCTTTCCCTTTTTCTCCATCAGATTTTTCAGGAGGTCCTGTATATGAGTTTAGTGTTTATCATCTTATGGAAGTTAAGGATGCAGGTTACTTGTTTCCCGTTGAATTTAAGGAGATATGATATATGAAAAAACTGTATGAAAGAGCGGATGTTTTTCGGAGTAAAAACGCAGGACCATTCTTTATTACTATAGATATAATCTTTAACACAGAAGATGACTTTGAAAGGGCTCTTAACACAAAACAAATAGACCAATCTGTTATTGCTAAATCTTATGGCCTGAAAAAAGATAGCGTGAAAATATACTATTTTTCAGCTGCACTAGCTGTTAAGGTGGTATTTCCAAGGCAAATTAGTTCAGGTGCTCCAGGCGATAGAGATGTTTACGGAGCACAGCAAGCAGGTCTGCTTGAGAATATTCTTTAAAAGATATTCTTATGTTAAATATATAAATTTTTCTTTACAGGAGGATAAATGGCAAAAAAAGAAAAAATGATAAGAGTAGGGGTTGTTGGTGTAGGAAGAGGAGCTGGGTTTGCGAGAGGAGCGGTTGAACCCCTTGGTATGGAACTTGTTGCTTTATGTGATATATGGGAAGAAAGATTGAATAGTTTGGGTAAAGAACTAAATGTTTCAACCTATACAGACTATGATAAATTTCTTGAACACGATATGGATGCTGTGGTGTTGGCGAACTATTTTCACCAGCACGCTCCTTTTGCTATAAAAGCTCTTAAAGCAGATAAACATGTTATGAGTGAAACATCGGCATGTTTTACGTTGGCGGAAGGAGTGGCTCTCATTGAAGCAGTAGAGAAGAGCGGGAAAATATATAGTTTTGCTGAAAACTATCCTTATATGGTTTTCAATCAAGAAATGCGTAGACTTTACCAGAAAGGAGATATGGGGAAATTTCTTTATGGTGAAGGCGAATATGTACACCCTATGAAAGCATCTTCGGCCAACTCCATTTCTCCGGGGATGAACCATTGGAGAAACTGGCATCCTGCAACTTACTATTGCACGCATTCATTAGGTCCTGTAATGTTTATTACCGATACTTTGCCAGTAAAGGTTAATGGTTTTGTGGTACCGTATGATTTTTATGATAAGAACCGTAAGAAAACAGTTAGGGTAGGAGATATGGCTTGTTCCATAATTACAAGGATGGATAACGGAGCAATTGTCAAAGCAGTACACGGTGGGCTTAGGGGGCACGGTAACTGGGTACGTATCCACTGTAACAGAGGGCTAATGGAAAACTTGCGTGTTGGAGACAGTAATATGCTTAGAGTAAGAAAGGAACCTTTTGACAAGAATCCTGATGAACCTATTGAGAAAATATATAAACCCGAATTTCCATCTTACGCAAGAGACGCTGGTAAGTACGGGCATGCAGGTGGCGATTTCTTTACCAACTACTTTTTTGCGCAAGCAATAAAGACCGGTGAACAGCCGTATCTGGATGTTTACAAGGGAGTGGCAATGTCTATAACAGGCATTCTGGCATACCGGTCGGCGTTGAACGATTCAAATACTCTGGAGGTTCCTGATTTAAGAAAGAAAAGCGAAAGAGCAAAATATGCAAAGGACGACTGGAACCCCGACCCTACAAGATATAAAGAGGGTTATCCGCTTCCAAGCATTTTAGGAGATATTAAGCCCTCAAAAGAAGGTGTTGTTTTTGCAAAGAAGATATGGGCTGCAGAGGGATATAGGGAAAAAGAGCAGGCAAAATATGGTAAAGAATAAATTAAAAATAGTTTTATAACTTAACAATACTTTGGAGGTATTATGAAGACTTATGTAATAGTAGATTCTTCTCAAGTTTTTGAGTATGAAGGTTTTAAAAATTCAGTTTTAAGGGCACTTAAACATTTTGGTATATTTTTTGAAATAGTTGACCTAAGTCAGACAAGCGTTTCTTCTGAAATTCTCAAAGACGCTCATCTGTTAATTTTTGCCCAAGAGAATATTGGTAAAAACATAGATAGTACAGAGTGGCAAGCGATTCTGAATTCTGTATCAGAGGGTATGGGGCTTTTGTCTTTAGACGGAAACCTATCCTTATATCCCACAACTGTTTTAAAGAGTCTAAACATTATTCCTGGGAAAGATACAAAAATAACTTCTCTAAAGTTAAAAGAAGGGAGTACATTTAGTAGTATCGTTGAAGAAGAAGTTATACTTGAAACCCCTGTCCCTTCTTTGCCGAATGTAGCAAAAGAAGACTGGTCAGTTTTTTTAACTAATGAAGAAGGTATCCCATCTGCTTCATTCAGGTTTTTTGGTGCAGGTAGGGTTATACTATTTTCTATATCTTCTCTTATTTGGCAGAATGAGTATATTGGATTTGCAGGTCCTCTCGATAGAGTTTTTAGAGACTCGATTGTTTGGGTAGCAAAAAAACCTTATATAATGAAAATAATGCCTCCATTTGTTACAGGAAGAATAGACGATATATCTTTTGGCGGGAGCCGTGTTTTGAAATATAAAGAAACCCTTTCTGGCTTAAAATGGCTCGATATATTAAATGATTACGGGTTTATACCAAACGCTGGTCTTTTTATTGACGACATTTTAGATGAAGATGCCAAAAGATTTAAAGAGAAAGAAGAGTTAGGGCTTGTGGAGTTTTCACCTCATGGTTTTGTTGATTTTGCTTATATGGATAACGAAGATTTATGCCCGATATATTTAAAGCATAATGGTGAAGAATTTACAAATGAAGAGTTGAAAAGAAATTTTGAAAGAGTTGACACAAAATTTAAAAAATGGGGGATAAACTACTCTCAAACAGTAAATGTTCATTATGCAGAGATAGGGATAAACTCCTTACCTTTTCTAAAGGAAAGAGGACACAAATACTTAATGACAAGTATTAGAGTGGGTAAATCATATTTTGACCCTGACGCACGTTCTTGGAAGTTATCTCCGTATGCTAATAGGGATTACTGTTTTGGCTATATTCCAGAAGATAACCATTTTTTTAATGTGCTCTCTACGTCCAAAGGTAAGAACTATTTAGTTCCTCATACAGATATGTTGTATGGATGCACAACTCTTCACAAAGAAAGTCCTTACACCAACGTAGAAAAATCTATAGATAAAGCATTCAACAGAATTAAGCAGGGTATAGATAGAGGTTTTTTTGGTTGTATAGCTACCCATGAACAGAGAATAGCCCAAGTAAATCCACAGGATTGGGAACTAATAATAAAAGGTATCTCAGATAAATTGAGAAGCATTCCACACATTATGGCAAGTTATGATCATATCTCAAGATATGCAGAAAACCGTCTTTTTTCTAATATTAGCCAAGCGTCTTACAATGAATCTAATAGAGAACTTACAATTACCTTAAAAGGGAAAAGTTGTATGGAACAAAAAGTATATCTTTTTACTCAAAACGGCGAAGATATAGTAGAAAAATCTGTTGATATACCAGAGTTTGAAGGTTCTTTAGAATTAAACATAAAATCATCTTGATAAAAAGATATAATGGAACAACTCAAACCTTATTCTGCAAGTATGTAGGCAAACATAAGAGGCGCTACAATAGTTGCATCGCTTTCTATTACAAAACTGGGGGTATCAATACTGATTTTTTCCCAGGTTATCTTCTCATTAGGGATGGCACCACTATAAGACCCATAAGAGGTTGTGCTGTCTGAAATTTGACAAAAATAGTCCCATAGTCTACATGAAGTATCTTCAAGGTCAAGCCTTATTAAAGGGACCACACATATAGGAAAATCTCCAGATATCCCGCCCCCAATCTGATAAAACCCCATTTTATGATTTGCTGAAACTTTTTTGTACCAATCTATTAAAAAAGTCATAGTTTCAAGACCAGATTTTACAGTAGATATGTTTTTAATAGCGCCCTTTGTTACAAAAGCCACAAAGGTATTACCTAAAGTGGAATCTTCCCAACCTGGAACAAATATAGGTAAGTTTTTTTCACACGCAGCAATAACCCAAGAGTTTTTTGGATCAATCTGGTAGTCATTTTTTAACACACCGCTTTCAATGATTTGATAAATAAATTCATAAGGGAAGTACCTTTTATTCTCTTTCTCTGCTTTTAAAAAGAATTTTAAGATATGCTGTTCAATACATCTCATAGCTTCGTCTTCTGGTATACAAGTATCAGTTACCCTGCTAAGTTTTCTATTTAAAAGTTCAACTTCATCTTGTGGTGTTAAATTTCTATAATGAGGTATCCTTTCGTAATGATTATGAGCAATAAGATTAAAGATATCTTCTTCAAGATTGGCGCCTGTACAGGTTATTGAGTGCACCTTATCCTTCCTAATCATCTCAGACAATGTAATACCTAATTCAGCAGTACTCATAGCTCCAGCTAAGGTTATCATCATCTTTCCATCATTATTTAAATGTTCCACATACGCCTCTGAAGCATCAGCAAGAACAGCCGAGTTAAAATGTTTAAAATTGTTTTTGATAAACTCTTTTATAGGTATAAAGTTTTTTTTCATATTTCACCTCCTGTGTATTACCTGCTTCTGTCAAATTCGTTATTGTATTTTTGTAAAACTTATAACTCAATTTACATTTAGGTAGAGAAGCAAGGTGTTTTTGCGTGGTTTTTATAACAACAAAAGTGCTTAAGTAAAGATTATTTTGGGTAACTTAACACTTTAGCCAATGTAGTACAAAGAGGGCGGTTTATCCAAGCGACTTGATAACTGGTTTCTGATTCTTGACTTTAGGTTTGCAGAAAAATTTTGGTAATTCTTGTTTATTATTCTCATTAAATTATAATAATTCTATTAAGATTTTTTGTCAAATTATTAGTTTTTATAAAAGCATTGTTTTGAGGTGAACTAAAGGGGAGTAGGCCGCACAGGACTCGAACCTGTCGCGCCCGCCTTAAAAGGGCGGTGCTCTACCGGATGAGCTAGCGGCCCAAAATATGTATGCTATAAATTATAATGGTTTTTAAAAAAATGTCAACCTTAACAAAAAAAATCGGGGCGCTCGGATTTGAACCGAGGACTTCATGGTCCCAAACCATGCGCGCTAAACCGGACTGCGCCACGCCCCGTATAATATATATACTTAATTTAAATGGAGCAAGATTAACAAAATAATATTCTACACTTAATATTTATTTTCGTCAACAAAAGAGAATAATTATTTTGTCTAACATTATAAATCTCTTTTTTATTTAAACATTATTTGACATTAAGACTACGAGAAAGTAAAATTTTAAAAAATAATGAAGAAGGTTATTAGCAGGTCAACAAAAAGGTTCATTAAATAAAATGTTTCTACTCAAAAAAAAGGTCTACTATCACCACACAGACACAGTTGGAGTGGTTTATTATGGAAGGTATCTTGAGTTTCTTGAAGACGCAAGAACCGAGTTTTTTTATTCTAAAAACATAGATGTTGGATTACACTCAGAAGAAGGTACACAGTTTGTGATTATCTCTGTGGAGATAAAATATAAAAGACCAGCAAGATACCTTGACGAGATAGACATATCAGCAGAGGTAGAAAATTTTACCGCTTCCACTATCCATTTCAAACAAAAAGTCTTTAAAGGGGAAACACTTCTTGTTGAAGCAGATGTTGTCCTTGCCTGTGTCGGTAAAGATTTTAAACCCAAACGGCTTCCACTATCCGTTAAAGAAAACCTCCGTTAGGTTAAATTTATTTGTTTTCGTATAATGATAAATTGTTAAGTAAGATTTTAAAGGGGTTAATGATTAAAAAATATTTTTTAATTCTTTTTGCCGGGCTATTGTTCTTTAAACCAAACCTTCTTTATTCTTCTACCCTAAAAAATGAAACTTTTAAAACTGCTATCTGGGCTTGGGAGAGAACAGAAAACCTCCTTTTTTTAGAAGGGTCTGACGTTGAGATAAACTTTTATGCTGGTATTACATTATATAAAAACGGGATAACCTCTTTCACTCCCAGAAGAAACCCTCTTATTGTTCCAGATGATGTTTATCTTATTGCTGTTTTTAGAATAGAAAACAGGCAAAGTTTTATACCTACTTCTAACCAACTTGAAGAGACGGTAAAAAACATTCTTAATGTATGTAACAATAAAAGAATCTCTGGTTGTCAGATAGATTTTGATGCTAAAGTTTCAGAACAGGTTTTTTATAAACAACTTCTTACTTCTTTAAAGAAAAATCTTCCTTATTATAAAATTTTAACAATGACAGCACTTGCCTCTTGGAGTTATGAGGGCAGTTGGCTTGACAGTTTACCAGTAAAATATGCCACTCCAATGTTTTTTAGGATGGGAGTTGACGATTTTTCTATTAGAAATATGTTGGTGGGAGAATCTTTTATGGGTTCAAAGGTTACTAAAGAATTTGTTGGTATATCCACAGATGAACCTTTGCCGCCTGCTAAATATCTTAGAAATAGAAAATTTTGTATTTTTAACTCAAAACCCTGGACAGAAGAAAATTTTAAAGAAATTATTTCAAAAGTTGAAAACCATATAAACGGAGATAAATAATGAGAAGAAATAGTTTTCTTATCAAGAGAACAATCTTTTTTTTACTTTTTCTACACACTTCCTTAACTTTGCAAGCGTGCGGTCCTTACTTCCCTACGTTTGTTAGTAACACTGAGGGAATATTTGAAGTGCATAAACCACACTATTATAAATCTGATTTTTCAGGCACCTCACCAGGTATTTTATCTCCAAATTGGCAAATCTCTTCTTTATACCAAGCATACAAAGGTCTAACTACTGGTAATATAGAGATACCAAAACCTGAGGTTTATAGTTTCTGGTCAAATGAAAAGCCTTTATCTAACTCTGAACCTCTTTCACCTGAAGCGGAATGGCGTGAAGCAAGGAAAAAAATCACAACAAAAGATGTTCGTATAGACAAATGGCATCAAGGTGCATTTTTTGATTATTTTTATAATATTGGTGATGACGCTTTTTATACAGCCACAAAAACATTAAATCAACGTATAAAAATCTATAGTAAAGAAGAAATAGAAATATGGCTTGATGGTCAGGACGCTGTTTTTGGAGATGGTCGTTTAGAACCATTTGAAAAAACCTTAGATATGAACATTAAAAACCCTCTCTTAAAACAAGATAGAGAGTATCAGAGAGCAGCGGCATGCTTTTACTCTGGAAAATATGAGGAGGCAGAAAAACGTTTTAGAGAAATTTCTAAAAATCAACAACATCCCTGGAGAGATTATTCTGCCCTCGCCGTTGGTAGAACTCTTTTGAGGCGAGCTCATTTTGAAGGAGATTTGGTATTGAAAAATATTAAAGATAGGAGAACATCTATCAATAAATCAAATAAAGTTAAACAAAAGTGGATGAAGAAAGCAAATCGGCAGTTTGAAAATATTTTGAGAGATAAAACACTTAAATCTGTGCATCCTTCAGCAAAAAACCTTATTGGGTATGTAAATTTTAGAATTGCACCCTATGAAAGAATGCTTGATACTGAAAAAGAACTACTTTCTGCACTCTCTTATTCAGAAAATTTAAGGTTAAATATATATGACTTTACACAACTGTATAACCGTTTTAAAAAAAATGATACCAATTTTATAATGAGAAGAGGGGGAGATTTTTCCAGATGGTTGTTATCTTTTCAAACTGAGTATGAAGAAAAGACAGGACACTCAGCGTCTGTTTATCTTAGAGAAAAATCTTTACCTTGGCTTATTGTTGCTTTGAAACACCTACGTCCTTACGATACCAGCAAAACAGAAATTATTCAGTCTGCCTATCGTATTAAAGAAGATTCTCCAGCATATTTTAGTGTAATGTATTACCTTCTTTTATATAAGGTAAAATATGAAAAGAATAGAGAAGAAATTAAAAATGAACTTGAAAGTTTATTAAAAGGTTTAAACGATAAAAAAGATTGGGCTTTATGGGATTCTTTTATGGACTTGAGAGCTCAGGTATCTTCAAATATGGAAGACGCTTTAAATCATTCTTTAAGAAAAACACACCTTGTTTATTATGAGGAATCATGCTACTCAATTGCCCCTGGACAAGAAGTTGTGCTTGATAATAAAGTAAAAGATTTCTTTAATATATATTTACCTTTAAATAGATGGGTAGAGGTCTCATTAAACGACAACCTTTTTACTCCAAATATAAGAGAACAGATACGTTTTGCTACTTTTTTAAGAAGTGTACTCCTTGATGATATTTCCGCAACTGAAAAGGTTGCTCTAAAACTATCTGAAACAGATATAAGATTAAAAAAGGATTTAAACAGGTTTTTAAAAAGTAGGAATTTGGAAGAGAAGAAGTTTGAGGCAGTATTTTTTATTTTAAAATACCTTAGAATAAACACACATCTGGATTCTTACACAGACGAGATAATAATTGAAAAAATTAAGATGAATGAAATGGATAATTTTCGTAGGCATTGGTGGGGAAAACCTATTTTGGGAGTAGGTGGAGGTTTCCGTAAGTTGAATGAATCCAAGTACGGGTTCCCTAAAATTAAATATATGCTCGATTTTTTATCTGAAACAGATATAAAAAAGGCAAAAGAAGAGAATAAACTAATCTTATCTCTAATAGCGCCAAACTACCTATCTAATGCGGTAATAGAGTATGCTAAAAAAAATCCCAATAACAAAAGGGTTCCTGAATCTTTACACCTTGCGGTTAGGTCAACAAGATACCCAAGGTCGAAGAATTTAAAAACTGGGGATTATTCCCGTGAAGCGTTCCAATTGTTACATAAAAGATATCCTAATAGCAGTTGGGCTAAAAAGACTCCTTATTGGTACAAATAAAGTGATAAAAAAGTAAGAGGTGTCTACTCACTCCCCATTTTTGCCCTCTACCCTTGGGGGAGAGGGATTAAGGGTGAGGGGGTCTTTACGTCTTTGCCCCATTCCGTCTTTTGTATTTTGTCTTGCGAGGTTTATCCACCGAAGCCAACCTACTCTAAAATACAAGCTTCGGCAGGTATGCCTTGGCATAGGTGGAGGGGGAGTTGTCTTTGCAGAGGCTTGCAACTAAGAGAAAACGAAGGTCTGACCTTCGGAAGGAATTGAAAATGAACACACAAATAATAGTTGTTGCGCATAGAGGGTTTTCAAGTATATACCCAGAAAATACTATGCTTGCATTTGATAAGGCGGTTCAACTCAAAGTTGATTTTATTGAGTTGGATGTTAGAGAAACAAAAGATGGTGAGATAGTTGTTATGCACGATGCAACCCTTGATAGAACGACCAATGGTAAAGGCAAGGTATCAGATGTGACCCGTGAAGATCTAAGTTTAATTGATGCGGGTAGCTGGAAAGGATTCCAGAACGTTAAGGTTGCTTTTCTTGACGAAGTTTTGGAAAGAATGAAAGATAGAGTTAAAATTTTAATAGAAATAAAAGAAGCTTCTCCTACAAAAGTAGGTCGTTTAATTGAAAAATCAGGTATGCTACAGAATGTTATTGTAGGCTCATTTAATTTAGATTATATTAAAGAAATAAGAAAGGTTTTTCCTTCTATCTCAACAACCCTTATCTCTTCAAGGTTCCCTGAAACACCTGATGTTTTACTTGAGAACGGAATCCCTATATTAGATGTAAACTACAAAAGTTGGAACTATGAAATAGCCAAAGAATTTTTTTCAAGAGGAGTTACGCTTGCTCTTTGGACAGTTGACGACATAAAAAAAATGAAAGAATTAATAGATAACGGTATCAACCTTATTACCACAAATATGCCTAACATTCTTTTAGACGTTATTAAAAAAATTTAAATTGACTTTATCTTTTTTTTAATTTATTATATATCATTATGGAAATACTTATATTTATACTTGGTCTTATTTTTGGAAGTTTTGCTAATGTTGTTATTTTAAGATTACCAAAAGGGAAATCTCTTATAAACCCTGGTTCATCTTGTGTTAAATGTGGTAAGAGCATAAAATTTTATGACAACATCCCACTTTTGAGTTTTCTTATATTAAAAGGAAAATGTAGATTTTGTGGTGAAAAAATTTCTGCAAGATATTTTTTGGTTGAACTTCTAAGTGGTATACTATTTCTTCTTATATTTAACAAGTTTGGTTTAAGTCCCGCCTTTTTTATTTACACACTTTTTGTTTACTCTCTTTTAATAGTAGGGTTTATTGATATAGACACGTTTCTTATTTCGGATGTTTTTGTTCTACCGTTGGTTGTTTTAGGACCTATCTTATCTTTTCTTTTCCCAAGTATGCATACCGGCCTTTCAAATATCCAAAGTTTGCTATATTCTGTTTTCGGTATCTTATTAGGTGGTGGACTTCTTATTTTTTTAAGTTTGTTTGGAAAGTTTCTTTTTAAAAAAGAAGCAATGGGAGGTGGAGACGTAAAACTTCTTGCTATGATAGGGGCTTTTCTGGGTTGGAAAAGCGTCTTTTTAACACTCTTTTTTGCTTCTCTTTTAGGGACAATTATAAGTCTTTTTCTTATAGTAACAAAAAAGAAGACGGTCGAAGATTATGTGCCTTTTGGACCCTATCTTGGTATAGGGGCTATTATTTCACTCTTCTACAAAGGTTTAACCTTTATGGGATTTCTTATTAATTAAGACTTCTCAGCAAATATAAGTAGAACTTTCCGTTTTTGAAAAACTTCTTACACAAACACAATGAATCTAAATCTTAAAACTCCTTTTTCACAACTCAATTCAGTAGGTCCAAAAAGAGAAAAAGACCTCGGAAAATTAAATATTAAAATAGCAGAAGACCTACTATTTTTTTACCCTCGTAGATATCTTGACCTACGCAATTTTAAAAAAATCTCCGCACTTATTCCTTACGAGATGGCTTCAATAAAAGGGAAGGTTTTAGGAAGAGAAGAAAGAAGGGTAAGAGGTAGAGTTAGTTATCTTAAAGTTATAATTTCTGACAATACAGGTTTTATTCCAGTAATGTTTTTTAACCAACCGTACCTAAAAGATGTTTTTCAGGTAGGTAAAGAATTTTTTTTACACGGTAAGGTAGGTGTTTATAAAGGTGTTGCTCAGATGAGCAACCCTCTCTATGAAGAGGAACAGCCTGGTAGAAGAGATTGGCTTTTGCCTTTGTATTCTTTATCAGGAGGGCTAACCCAAAAGTATATGAGAAAACTGGTAAAACTTGTTTTAAGTACACTCGACGATGAAATTGTTGAGATGTTTTCATTAAAAGAAAGACAAGAACTTGGACTTACAAGTATAAGGTTTGCTTTACAAAACATACATTTTCCTTTATCTGATATGAACCTTGAAAAAGCAAGAAGTTACCTTATTTTTAGAGAGTTTTTTATACTACAACTTAACCTACTTATAAATAAAAAAGCTGAACAGGCTTTACCTGCTGGTTCTTTTACTGTCATAGAAAAGAAATCAATCAAAAAATTTGAATCTCTACTACCTTTTAAATTAACCAAATCTCAAAAGATAGTTATGGAAGAGATTGTTTCTGATATTAACCAAGGTAAATCAATAAGACGATTGATACACGGAGAAGTAGGTTCAGGGAAGACTGTGGTGGCAATCTTTGCTTTATGGCTTTTTGCTAAACAGGGGTACCAATCGGCTTTCTTGGCTCCAACAGAAATACTTGCTGAACAACATTATCTTAATTGGCAAGATTTCTTTATGAAGGAAAACTTATCTGTTGCAATTCTGTTAGGGCAGATGTCAGAAAAAGAGAAGAGAAATGTTAGAGACCAACTTAACAATGGTGAAATTAATGTTGTTATAGGAACCCATTCAATTATTACCGAAAAACTCTCTTTTAAAAACCTTAAGATGGTAGTGGTGGATGAACAACACAAGTTTGGCGTAGAGCAACGAGAAGTTCTTAAACAGAAAGGCGATAACCCTCACTATATTGTTATGAGCGCTACCCCTATACCAAGAAGTGTTGCTATGACTTTTTACGGAGCTCTTGATATTTCCACTATAGGAGAACTTCCTAAAGGTGAAAGGAAAGTTGCAACCTACCTGTTCCAGAAAGATGAGAAAGAAAAAATATATCAGTTTCTTGAGTACCAGTCTTCAGAAGGCAAGCAGGGTTATGTGGTTACTCCGGCTATTGATACAAAAGAAGATATTGAGTCGGCAGTTAAAGAATACGAGAGAATAAAAAGAAGGTTACCATCTACTTCTATTTCACTAATACACGGAAAAATCCCATATCAGGAAAAAGAAGAGATAATGAAAAATTTTAGGGCAGGAAAAACATCTATCCTTGTTTCTACAACGGTTATTGAGTCGGGTATAGATGTGCCTGAAGCTTCATATATAATTATCGAACAGGCAGAAAGGTTTGGGCTTGCTCAACTTCATCAACTTAGAGGTAGAGTTGGAAGGAGTGGAGATACTGGGTATTGTATGCTTATTTCATATACTCAACAAGACGAAATAATGGAAAGGTTAGAAAACTTTGCTACTTCTCAGAGCGGGTTTGAAATAGCAGAAATAGACCTCAAAATAAGAGGGCAGGGCGACCTAATGGGAACAAGGCAACACGGTATCCCACCTTTAAAAATTGGCAACATAGTCAGAGACCTTGAGGTATTAAAAATCGCAAGATTAAAAGCAGAAGAACTATTTGAAACTATGCCAGAAGAAGAGATTATGAAAAAATTTTTGATAAGGAGCATAAATGAAGGATAAGATAGGTATTCTTATACCAGCACATAACGAAGAGAAGAATATTGGGGCGTTGGTATCAAAACTTAAGAAAGAATATTCAAATGTTATAGTTGTAGATGATGGGTCAACAGATAATACAAATATTTATGCAAAAGAGGGTGGGGCGTTAGTGTTGAGTCATCCTGTATGCAAAGGTAAAGGTGAGGCTTTAAAAACAGGGTTTAGATATATTCTTGAAAAAGGTATACCTGCAGTTATTACCCTTGATGGAGATGGTCAACACCCAATTGAAGATATACCGGGATTTTTAAGGGCATACAAAAGAAATCAAAGGGCAAGTATATGGGTAGGGAAACGAAAAATTAAAGGCACAAAAATGCCTCTTATAAGACGGTTAACAAATATAAGTATGTCTGTTTTAATCTCTGGGGTTGCTTGCCAATGGATACCAGACACTCAGAGCGGGTTTAGGTTGATAAAAAAAGAGGTTCTATCTTCAATAAAACTTAACACCTCACATTTTGAGACAGAATCAGAGATTCTTATAAAAGCTTCCTGGAAAGGTTTTGGGATATCTTCGGTATTAATTTCAACCATTTATGATGATGAAAAAAGTAAAATAAGACCCCTTACTGATACCAAAAGATTTTTTATAATGCTTGCTTCAATACTTTTTCCGCCGATACGTAAAATAAAAAAATAAAACGGTGGTATTCACCTTCCTATACCTAAAACTTGACAAAATTTAATGTAAAAAGGTAGAATAGAATTAGAGTTAAGTTTAAAAATTTGAGTGAGTCTCTACTTTTTTTGACCTCTGTGCATCTGTACTAATATATTAAATATAACTCTGTTTGAGTAATACCAACAGAGATTATACAGGCAGGTTTATTGAAAAAAATAAGGAGGTGATATAAGTATGAGAGAAAAACAAAAAAGAGGGTTTACTCTTATAGAATTGCTTGTTGTTATTGCTATTATAGGGATTTTAGCTTCTATGTTGTTACCAGCCCTCGACAGAGCAAGGGCAAGAGCACGGATGACAGCTTGTATGAATAACTTGAGGCAATTAGGTCTTGCTTTAAATATGTACGCTCAAGATTGGGGCGGCTGGTTCCCTTACTATAATTTTGATGATACATACTGGGCTTCTGCATCAGGTTATGGACATTTTTCATCAAAAACCAACTGTTCTCTTGGACTTCTTGTAGGTATGCCTAACCCCGAAGAACCATCTCTTGAAACCCCAAAATATGTATCAGATTATCGGCTCTTTATCTGCCCAGGAAATAAGAGCGGGTGGAAACCATCAACAAACCCTAAAGGCGCTCTATATAGGGATGTTTCGACTCGTTTAAGTGCAGACAAAACCCCAGAGGGGTGCTCACTAACCTATATGTATGCAGCTGGTCTAAGCGTGCAAACACACCCAGAAACTGTTATTATGGTGGATGCACCAGCAGCAGATTTTGGTTCTGGGTATGGCTGGCGTCTGTACGAGAGGAATGAGAACCACGGTTGTGATGGGTTAAATGTTCTTTATGTTGATGGTAGAGCCACAACAATATCTACTGCCGCTTTACCAAAAAGAAATCCTGGAATAGCCCAATGGTTAGCTATCAACAGATCACAATTTTATTTTTCTCCTTATCAAGGCGAAAGTTTAGTGGATAATAGCCCAACACGTTTGATGATGCCTTCTCCTAAATGGTGGGATTAAAAAACAAGTGAGGTGATATTTAATGAAAAGAAAAAAAGGTTTTACTCTAATAGAGTTGCTTGTGGTTATTGCTATAATAGCAATTTTGGCAGGGATGTTGTTACCTGCTTTGAGTAAAGCAAGGGCAAGAGCTAAAGCAGCAACCTGTGTTAGCAACTTAAAACAGGTCGGTTTAGGTATCCTTATGTATGCAGAGGATTGGGATGGATGGGCTAACACTCGTATAAATACTGGACACCCAAAAGAAGGCAAAACATACGGGAATTATACAGGATATATAGACCCAAAGGTTATATGTTGCCCTTCAGCAAAACCTTATGAATATACAAGAAGCCCGGCTGACAGTTATTATGGGTGGAGAAGCGGTTATCTTTATGGTGGGAATACTAATACTTATTTTAATGCGTCAAGTGGATGGTTTCGTCCTTCTGCAATAGACTATAAAAGAAGTGATTTATGGATTTTTGCTGATTCTTTTACAATACCAATACCTGGTGGCTGGGCGAATTCTTTGCCTGGTGGTTCTTATTATCTATGCCAACGTATGAACACACAGCAAGGGACTATGACTGCGCCGAGTGCTTATGGAACTGCACATTTTCGGCATAACGGTTTAATAAACCTTCTTTTTATGGATGGACATGTGGAAACCGCAACAGAAAATAGATTCCAAGAAGCAACTATGACTCACACAGGGGAAGTTGCTAATTACCGCTTTTGGTGGATACTTTTGCAAGATCAAACACAAAAAAAACTTTCCTGGGGAGACTAAGGATTTTTTGTAATCTTTGGCATAATGGACAAACAAACAAGTAGGTATCAGGACCATATAGGTCTTTGGGAAAATGAGTTACGGGAATGGGTACCTGAAAAGATTTTTGATGCTCATACTCATATTGGCCCTGTAGGTATTATGAAAAAAATCAGTCCAGAGAGAGCAGAGAAACCTTTGTGCTTTTTTACATCATTTACTATCGAAGAACTTTTGTTTGCATATAAAAACTTGTATAACGGTAAAAAGATTTTGAATATTTGTGCTTTCGGATTCCCTCTTATGGAAGTAGATATAGATGCAGCAAACCGATATGTTGGGGACCTTCTGGCAGTTAACAATAATATATATGGGTTTCTACTTACAGACCCGTTTAACATAGATAAGACTGTTGACCAGTTTTATTATATGAAAGATTCGGGTATTCTGTTTAGCGGTATAAAGCCGTACTTTGATTTTTTGGGTAAACCCAATATCCAGACAAGAACTGAAGAGTTTGTACCTACTTCTTTGTTGGAATTTATGAATAAAGAAAAACTTGTATTGATGCTACATACATCTGGTGAAGGTATGTGCGAAGAGACCAACCAAAAATTTATAAAAAATCTTACCAAAAACTTTCCACAAATAAAAGTTATACTTGCTCATATGGGTAGGTATGTTTACCCTGAACAATTTTTCAAGTTTATGGATTCAGGTATTTCTGAACTTGAACAAGTTTTTTTCGATGTTTCATGTGCGGCAGTACATAGTGTGTACGCAAAAGCATTTGCAGATAAAATGATGAGAAAGAAACTTCTTTTTGCGTCGGATTTCCCTTTTGGGTTGATTACCGGGATTGATAAAGAATGGACCTTTATTACTCGGGACGACTATATCTGGTCAGATCCTGCAATACAGGCACAATTTGCTCAAGAAAGGAGTATGCTTACCTATAATACCTACCACGTTATAAAAGCCATTAAAGATAATATAGAGTCCCTCAGTTTAAGTAAAGAAGAAACTTTGCAGTTGAAAGAAGATATATTTTTTGAAAATGCCCTAAGAGTTTTTGACTCCAAAAAATAATTGATTTATTTTGTCTAATTAAACATTTTAATAATTATTACTGTAACAAACCTAAAATTAGTAATTTTATAATTATGAAAGTATTTTTAATAAAATATGGATTTTTTAAAACTTAGAAAAGAGATGGTAGATTCTCAACTTATACCTCGAGGTATAAGAGATAAAAATGTTCTAAACGCTTTCTTAAGAGTACCTCGCGAACTGTTTGTCCCAAAAGATTTAAGACATTTTGCTTATAATGATTCGCCTGTTCTTATAGGAGAAGGTCAGACAATAAGCCAACCCTATATTGTTGCTCTTATGACTCAGGCATTAAACATTTCTAAGAATGATAAAATTCTTGAGATTGGAACTGGAAGCGGTTACCAATCAGCTATACTTGCAGAGATGGGGTGCGTTCTATATTCAATTGAAAAACGTTCTGAACTTGCCCAAAGAGCAGAAAAGGTTTTGAAACAACTTGGTTACAATGTAAAAATAAAAGTTGGCGATGGAACCCTCGGTTGGCAGGAGTTTAGCCCTTATGATGGAATAATAGTTACTGCCGGAGGACCTACTATGCCTAACTCTCTCTTTAACCAATTGAGAGAGGAAGGTAGAATGGTAATTCCTATCGGAGATTTACATTATCAAGAATTGACCCTTATAAAAAAAGTTAAAGGTAAAAGAGTAATAGAGGAACTTGGAGGGTGTCGATTTGTAAATCTTGAAGGAAAAGAAGGTTGGTAGTAAACATATAATGATGTTCTTTTATAGTTTCTCTTCCTACAAAAACGAAACGAGAAGTGGGGTTAATAGGAATTAGAATTTTTGACAAAATTGATAGATAGGGTAAAATAATAGCGAATCACGCCCTTGTTTTATAATATAAGCAAGGGCGAATTTTTATATAGATTTGTTTGTAAAAAGGTAAAAAAATATTAACAAAACAATAATAAGAGGAGGTGACACAGTATGAGAAATAAAAAAAATATCGGGTTTACTCTTATCGAACTACTTGTTGTTATTGCTATTATAGCTATTCTTGCTGCAATGCTCCTTCCAGCGTTGGCAAAAGCAAAAGAGAAGACAAACAGGGCTACTTGCTTGAATAATCTTAAACAGCTTGGTGTAGTTTTATATATCTATGCTCAAGATTGGGATGGATGGTTTCCTACACACGACCACGAAGTAGACAGGTCTGTAACAAATGTTTCTCTTGCACTACTTACCGGGCAGATATATCCTGAAGACTCTGAAGGGAACGATTCACCTGAACTTGACACCACACCACACCATACGTAACAAACTACAAACTATTTATATGTCCAAGCACTACACATAAACCTGATGTTAATATCCCTGGTAAACTCATCACTGCTGCTGACCCTGTAGCATCTAACTTAACTCCGACCTGTTCTTACGCTTATGCTTATGGGTTAAACATACAGACTCACCCTGACACTGCTATTATGGCAGATACTAAGGCGGCTTACAATTTTTCTCAAGTATTCTGGGAAAAGCCAGCAGGTAGCGGTTATCTTTTCACACATAAAAACCATAACCATGGGTGGGATGGCGTAAACATATTGTATGTTGGAGGTCACGCAAAATGGGTATCTACCTTGCCTCGCAGTGGTAGCGACAGCCATCTATATAGAGAAATACCTCAAGAGGCAGTCCCTAACAATACCAGAAGCACAACATCTATGACAAACCGTGATGGAAGATTAAGAACCCTTAATGATGGGTATTGATGTTGAGTATAAACAGAGTTAAAACTTCCCTGTAATATATTGGAGGGGAGTTTTCAAGTGAAAATTGTATTATTTGAAAAAATAAGCGAGGTGATAAAAATGAAAAAATCAAAAGTGCCGATCTTATGTCATTCAAAAAAATCTAAGGCACCTAATACTTTAAACCTTTTAAGGCAAGGTTTTACTTTAATAGAACTACTGGTAGTCATAGCGATTATAGCTATCCTTGCAGGTATGCTTCTGCCTGCACTCTCTAAAGCACGGGCACGGGCAAAATCTGCCGTCTGTATAAACAACCTCAAACAGGTAGGTTTGGGGCTTGCTATGTATGCTGAGGATTGGGAAAACTGGATGCATATAAAGATAAATTCTGTATGGTCAGGACCCCTTAAAGGATATATATCCCCTGATATAGTCGTTTGCCCATCAGCTTTGCCTTATCAAGCCGACTCAAATAAACCAAATGCGACTTATGCAAGACGTAGTGAACGGAATGCAGACCCCTTTAATGGTGGGTATGTTTCTGGCACATGGACTCTTTTATGGACTGCAGGATATATAAATTTAGGGCGTATTACTCAGTACCAGTCTGACGCCTGGATTATAGGAGAAGCAATTGCCGAGGAGAATTACTTTAAACCAGGTCACCCGTATTACAACCACCAAAATTTTGAAGCTGACTCTGGGTCTATTGATGCTCCTTACTCGGCGACAGGAATGACGCATTTCAGGCATTCAGGGCATCAGAACCTTCTATTTGTTGATGGACACGTTGAGTCAGTAAATACTGTCCGTTTTATTGAAGCAACAAGAAAACATCGCAAAACTGCTACACCGTTCTGGTGGGTAAAGATTGGAAATAATCCTCCAGAACTGTTGGAATGGTAACTAATTTTTAGGATATTTGTAGTGTTTTGCTTAAAAGAATATATGGCTATCTAAAACGTCGGTGGAGCCACGAAAACCATTGTTCTGGAGCTGCTTTTACATAATGCTCAACTCTCTCCATAAAGTAAGAGGTGTTTGCTATTAGGTCTTCATTTATGTTGTTGGTCTCCTTCAATGGGTAAGGTCCTTCGATGATTATCTTATGTTTACCGCTTTTCATTCTATAAGAAAAAATCCCAAGAGCAAGGCAATTATATTTTTTTGCAAAGAGAGCAGCCCCATTTGGAGCAAAGACCTTCTTCCCAAAAAATTGAGTAGGAGTTCCGTTGCTTGCGTGCTGGTCAAGGTAAAAAGAGAGGACACCTCTATTGGCTGCCATCCAATCTTGAGCTTCTGTAATGGTTTTTCTTGCGTTTTGTTTTGAAATATATGTTACCCCTGCTCCCCTTATAAGTTTATCGCAGAATTTAGCAAAAAGAGACGCCGATGGAGCTTTAATTATAACGTTTGCAGGGTAACCTTTTTTTACAAGGATATATTGAAGTAAAGGAAAGTTACCCATATGTGAGCATACCCCAACAACACCTTTACCAGTTTTTAAGGCGCTTTTTAGTATTTCTTCGCCTTCTATTTCAGCCATATCTATAATTTGTTGGGTGTTAAGTTTTGTTGTTCCAACCAACTCACAAAAAGAAAAAACTATATTAGAAAATATATCCTTACCAATCTCTTTTCTTTCTTCCAGACTAAATTTGTCACCATAAGATATCTTTAAATTATTTATGATTCTCTTTTTTGTAGAGCCCATAAAAGCAAAAGATAACACTCCAAGAAACCTACTAATTGTTTTGTAGGTAAATATTGGCATTGCCTTCAAAAAATAGAAGAATATAACAGAATTTATAAAGATAGATAAATGTAGAACCTCTTTTTTTAGTTTTTTTATTTTCATTTTCATCATATACTCACATAAGTAAACCGATTTTTTATTACCTGCCCCATTTTGTCATCTTGAACTTGTTTCAGGATCTCTAACCTAACTCACGTAACAGAAGTAGCAAAAACGAGATTCCGGATCAAGTCCGGAATGACAAGCAGGGCAATCCCTCGTATTTTTCCTTGCCTGTTAACTGCACCTCCACCTACGCCAAGGTATACCTGCCGAAGCTTCTATTTTAGCGTAGGTTGGCTTTGGTGGATAAACCTCATCCCATTAACCTCTCTGCAAACCCTTGGGGATTCCAATACCTATAAGTCTCAAGGGGAGAAGCAAAATAAGGGAGTGAGTAGACACCCCATACGCCTTTCTTTTATGTCTTTATCCTTGCCTTGTCGCCGTTTTGTGGCGTTGCGAGGAGTGTTTTATTCCATAGTTTTCATAGGAATTGCGACGTGGCAATCCTCGTTTTTATCCTATACACTATTGTTTACCCCCCATTTCCTTTTCCGCCTTCGGCGAGATTGCCACGCCAAAAAACGGCTCGCAAAGACGGAATGGGGGGCTGTTAACAAAAGGTTCAAGCCTTTTGTTCTTATACTCTGAGCCTGTTGAACCCTTCGGAGATGTCTTCTATGCAGAAGGGTAAGTTCTCAGAGTGCCCGATTGTGGCGTAGAAGGTGTATGCGCCGTAGTACCAGAGTGAGTAGACACCACATACTTTTTTATCCCTTTGGTTATAAAAACAATCTATATTATAATATATAACACGCATTTTATACAACATTCTAATAAAATATGAAAACACTTATTACTTTTCCGTTCAATTTTAAAGATAAAACTGAGTTTTTACTCAACCGCTTAAATGGAGACCCTCTTGAAACACTGTATCTGGCTCCTCATATAAGTAAGTTAGAAGATTTTAAACTTAAATATCATTATTCTAACCCTAACCAATCTTTATTACCCTCTACACATACTTTAAAAACTCTTGGGATTAAATTAATAAACGAATATTCTGATTTTAGAATTATTTCGGAAATAGAAAAATATATAATTATTCTTACTATTTTGCAAGAAAAAAGAGAGACAATCTTATCTGAACTTAATCTAACAGGGCTTTCTCTTTCAATACTTCAATTTATTAAAGATATAAAAATTTCCGGTGAATCTGGTATAGATACTAAAAAAATCAAAGACGGAATAGAAAAATATAATTGGAAATTTGAAGACAACTTAAAAATAATTCTTGAAGCTATCAATGTAATGGAGAAGTATGAAGATTATTTAGAGAAGAATAAACTTATTGATTCTGAAGATATATACCTTAAAGCGTCTGGTTTTATTAATAATATTTCATCAAAAAAACTCCTTGTGGAAGGGTTTTATGAGATACCCCCTTACCAGAAGGTTTTTATGAAATTGTTACTTCAAAAGGTTGATGAAGTAGATTTCTCTTTTTGTTACGATAAGGATAGTTCTCCCGACGTAAAAGACCTTATACTTGATAAAACGTTCTTTTTTTTAGAAGATGTTTGTAATTGGAAAAGGGAAACTCCTACTGGGAAAGAGAGGGAAAACAATATTAAGTGTTACAATTTTTCATCCCAACCAGAAGAGATTAAAGGGATAATAAAAATAATCTCAGAAAATTTTGTAACCAAAAAAATAACAAATTTGAACGATGTAATGTTGGTGTTTCCTAGTATGCTTGCTTATAGATCTGTTGTTCAGAGAGTTTTTGGCAGGTATAACCTTCCCTGTAAAATTGTTCCAGGTTATTCTTTATCACAAGATTCTGCTATTAACACTCTGCTTTCTATTTTTAGTTTTGGAGATACATATAACTGGGAAGCACTTATGGGGCTTCTTACTAGCCCCCATTTTACAAAAATTAATGAAGAAAAGGCAAAAACCTTTTCTATATATTCAAGAGAAAGGTTTGAACGAACAGGTTTTTTTAAGGAGAATTTTTTAAATTATAAAGATACCAACTTAAAAATAATAAAATCTCTAATAAAAAATACTGAATACAACAAAAAAACATCAGAAAAATGGGTTAAAGAGATTTATACAATCATAGATAAAATGGGATGGACCCCAGGGCTTCCTGAGGTAAAATATACTTTTGATATGGTTCTTGAGGCATTAAAAACTCCTATTTCTTTTACAGGCGCTGATTTTCTTTCCGTTTTAAAGAAATCTTTTGAATTGATAGAAATACAAGAAGGGCTTGGCGAGGGAGTTAAGGTTAGTGGGGTTATGGAGAGTGTTGGAATAGAAAAGAAACTATGTTTTTTGGGAGGTGCAACAGAAGAAAATTTACCACAATCTTCTTCAATTGAAGAACTTTTTATCCCAGATAACTTAAAAAAACAGTTGGGGTTTACCGACTACAATCTAAGGGTAGCTCGTGAAAGATTAGATATCCACAGGTTGAAGAAAGAAAATGATGAGATTATTTTTACTTATCCATCCAAAATTTCTGGTAAAAACCAGATGAAATCTATCTTTCTTTTTGAACAGAAAGAGTCGGTTCTTGGGGAAGACTTGTTTGTTTCTAAAGAGAAAAACCTATTTAATTTTAAGTTCTCAAGAGAAAAATTCTATGAAAAATTTGTTGTTGATGGAAAACTTAAAATAAGTGTTACTCAACTTGAATCATTCCTACAATGTCCTTTTAGGTTTTATATTGAGAAAGTAGAAGGTTTTAAAGTTTATGCTAAGCCAGAAATAGGGGAATCCCCTGATAAATGGGGACAGATTATACATAAAGTAATGCAAGAAATTTTTGAAAAATATAAAGGTTTTGATATACCTGTAGATAAGCAGGAAGAACTAAAAGAACTTTTTAAGGTAGGGCTAATAAATAAAATATCTGAGTTACAAGAAACAAATCAGATATCTGTTTTTTACAGGGACGTAATGAGTATGAGGATAGAGGAAGTAACAAATAAATTTAATGATATTGTAAGGAACCATTACGATATACAACTTGTTGGTATTGAAGAGGATATTTCTCAAGAATTAAAATCATTAATCCTTAAAGGCAAAATAGATAGAATTGAAAAAGATTATTCTGGTAATATTTCTATAATAGATATAAAAACAGGAACGTCAGCGCCTCCTTCGTATACAGAAGGGGATTTTTTCAAAAAATCCAATATCCAGCTTCCTTTATATATATGGATGTATAAAAGAAAACATAAAATAGAGCAAGAGTATATTTCTGGAAGTATTTGGAATTTTAGTTTCAAAGATGATGAAAAAAAGAAGAATGAGATTATTTATGCGTCATCAAAATTTAAATATTTAAACATTGTGGAAGACTATTTAGAAAAAATTTCAAAACAGATTTTAGAAAGAGAAGATTTTGTGGCAGAAAATCCCGAAAACTGTTTTTTCTGTAACTTTAAAGATGTGTGCCCTTATGAAAAACAATAATTTTGAGGCAATAGTAATAGAAGCCTCTGCTGGAACTGGTAAAACAAGAAGAATAACCAACGAGTTTCTAAAACTGCTTGATAATAGCAATCCTGCTGTTATGATGAAAAAGATACTTGCTATAACTTTTTCTGAAAAGGCAGCCATTGAGATGAAAAGCAGAATTTTTGAGAGGATATATAAGGATATTTACCCATCACTTGGAGAACAAGAGAAGGTTAATATAGAGAATGTTATGATGAAACTTAACATATCTACTATCCATTCTTTTTGTAGACGTCTTCTTAAAAGATTTTCTTTTTATTTGAAGCTCGACCCGTTCTTTCAAATTGCTTCCGAAGAAGAGAGTAATATGCTTTTTTATCGTTCTTTTGGAAAAGTTTTAAACCGCGAATCTGCAGAGAATATGGCAGACGGTATACTTAAAACAATGAAATTGAATGCTTTGAGAGAAAACCTTGTTTCTTTTTGGAAGAACCAGTCATATATAAATTCGGGTTATCCAACTGGTGATATGACTAAACGTATCTTAAATTTATATACATTGGTAACAAACGTTCAAAAAGAGATGAAAAAAGAACTATCTCTTTTTGATTTTAACGACCTTGAGAACGAAGCAAATAGATTGTTAAAGGATTCTTCTAAGGCCCTAAACATATTAGAAGATTTTGATGAGATGCATAACTTTATTTTTGTTGACGAGTTTCAAGATACCAATATTGTTCAATGGCAAATAATAGAGACATTATTTGAAGAATGGCTATCTGGAAGTGGAGCAAAGGCTGACACAGGAGAACCGTATGGAATCTTTCTTGTTGGTGATAAAAAACAATCTATTTATAAATTTAGAGGTGCTGAAAGCGGTATTTTTGACGTTGCTAAAAAATCTTTATCTGATTTTAAAAAAGAAGAAAAGCTTTCCAATAATTATCGTAGTTCAAAAGGTATACTTGAATTTATTAACAAATTGTTTGAAGATATCCCTCCTTGGGATGAACAGAAACTTTATCCTGGTCTTAAAATTGAACTTCCTTACAAAGTAGAAATACAGATTTTTCAAGGTGAAAACTCAAAAGAATCAGAATACGAATGGGTAACAAACAAAATTCTTAAACTTGTTGCAGACAAGAGCAAAGTGTGGAATAGAGAGAAGCAAGAATTTAGACCAATAGATTTTAAAGATATAGCCATACTTTTAAGAGGACGCTCAGGAACTAAATTTACTCTCCTTGAGCAGACCTTAAAGGGAGCAGGGTTCCCCTTTGTTTTTCTTGGAGGTATGGGGTTTTATCAGGAACCTGAAATAATCTTTTTAATATCTCTTCTTTTTGCTCTTGCAGACCCTTCTGACCATTTTTCTTTATGGATTTTATCTAATAGTGTTTCTGATGTTTCAATTCAAGATATAACAGATTGGCGGGAGATGTTAAAAAGAGAAGAATTAACTTTTGTTTTTGAAAAAATAATTAAAGAGAAAAATATTCTTAAAGATTTAAATACTCAGCAAAAGGCAAATGTTGAAAAGTTTCTGCTTATATTACAAGATTGGCAAGATTTACCTTTGTACGAAATTGCGGACTCTTTTAGAGATTTAATCTCTAATAATAAAGAATCTAAAGCAGATATTTTTTCTGTTCATCACAATGCTGTCCGTGTTTTAACAGTTCATAGTGCAAAAGGGCTTGAGTTCCCAGCTGTCTTTCTTATAAATATAGAAGACGGAAATGTTAAAATGAGAGACAATTTTATTTATGATAAAGGAGATAGTTCTTCATATCAATATGTTCTTAAAGCAGAATCTGAAGAACCTTTAAGGAATTCTTTCAGAAACTCTCTTAGAGAAGAAGAGATGAGGGTGTTATATGTTGCCTGCACAAGAGCAAGCCATTACCTTTTTATTTCTGGAAAGGATTCAGGTGGTGAGACTAAGTATTGGCTAAATACTATAAAAAAACTTCAAGACGAATATCTTGCTAAAGGTTGTGAGAAACAAGCCCCTTACATAAAAGTAGATGATATCCCTGAAGAAAAAAAAGAAACAAAATTCAACTTTTCTCACACAACCCTAACCTCTTACACAAAGGAAGCAGATATTGGTTATTATAATTATAAAAAGATAGTTCTTGGTCAGATACTACATAAACTTTTATATGATATATCTTCAGATAAAATCGATTTTACAAAATCCAATTTTGAGGAAAGGGCAAAGTTTTATTTAAAAAAGTCTGGAATGAAAGTAATATCTGATTTAATGAAAGTATTGCTTGATATATACGATAAGATTCAAGGGAATATGGAAATAAGAAAGGTGATTGAATATAATGGTTCAGACCAACGTTTTTCTGAACTACCCTTTATAGTTAAAAAGGGTGAGAAGGTTTATGAAGGATTTATTGATAGAGTTATATTTAAAGATGGTATAGTTTACCTATATGATTATAAATTGGAAGCAGGGCCTCTTTCTAATTATTTCGAACAACTTAAAATATATGAATTGGCAGTACAAAATATATTTAAAACTCAAAATGTGAAGAAGTTTATCGTCTCTCTTAAAGAAGGTAAAATTAGTAAAATTTAAGGTTTGTTTTGCCTCGCCTTCTATTATCCGTACATTTTATCGCCCAAACATCCCAATCTGCCATCCTGAACTTGTTTCAGGATCTCTCACTTAACCCACTTAACAGTAGTAGTAAAAACGAGATTCCGGATCAAGTCCGGAATGACAAGCAAGGAGCAAAGACAACTGCCCCTCTCACCCTTTTTCGCCTTCGGCGAGATTGCCACGCCAAAAAACGGCTCGCAAAGACGGAATGGGGGATGTAAAAAACGAGATTCCGGATCAAGTCCGGAATGACATATAAGGGCAATCCCTCGTATTTTTCCTTGCCTGCTAACTGCCCCTCCACCTACGCTAAACTACAAGCTTCGGTGGATAAACCTCATCCCATTAACCCGTAACTTTGCAAGTTTTAAGTAATATGCAAATTTAATTTCTCAATTATTTTTCGTGTCGGTTTTGGTATTTCCAAATCAATCCAGTGATTTGATATTTTTACTTTACGGATTTTGC